>JACQNF010000030.1 GCA_016203215.1 Candidatus Woesearchaeota archaeon | reverse complement strand
TGTAATGAAAAAAACAATGATGACAAAAATGATTCAACGAAAGAAAGCAGCGCCACTGCGAAAGAAAAAGACTTCAGCGAATGTTCTTGCTTCAAAGAAATCACCGCGCGGAGCAAGTAGTAAGTCAAAAATATCAAAAGTCAATAAGATGATCAAACTCGCGAAACAGAAAAAAGCGAGAAAGACCATGGCGACAGCACAGCGAAAGAAAAAACGAAGATAGAGGAAAATATGCTTCAGAACTGCAGCTACAACAAAGTTAAAACATTACATGAAGTCAGCCGAATTCTTCATTTTATCAGAAAACACGCGAAGGTTGATGCTGCCGAGATGCCGAAAGGAAAGCATACCTATTGTTCGAAGCTCTTTGAAGATTTAGAACGTGATTTAGAGAAACACGCCGAGCGGTTCCGGAGGGGAATTGAAGTGCAGGTAAAGAAAGGTGCGTTCAAGTAGTATTTACTTCTGCTTTCAGAACTCACGCTTCCTCCTCTTTAAAAATGTCTCCATAAAAAGTATTGGGGAATCGTACATATTTAGTCTGCCAAGGGGAGTGAGGAGATGTTCTCGACAGATGATGGCGGTACGTTTTCCATTCAGAAAAATTGGTTCTACGGTGGAAAGAGACCACTCAAAAGCGCCGAGCAAACGGTGAACTGAATACAAAAAGGGAATCCAAACATTTATTAATTTTTGAATCATAACTCCTGTAGAAAAAGAGGTGCGCATGACCGCTGTAAAACCTTTCCCAAAAATAACAAATATCAAGAAGCTCAAGCTCCTCGCCAACGCAATCCGACAGGATATCATCACTTCTCTAGTCTCAGCAGGGTCAGGTCATTCTGCCGGCCCACTGGGGATGACCGATGTGTTTACTGCACTCTATTTTAATCTTCTTCGACACAATCCTCAAAATCCATTTTGGGAAGAGAGAGATCGATTTATTCTCTCTAATGGACATATCTGCCCCGGACTGTATGCAACGCTCGCTCACGCGGGATACTTTCCCCGCACAGAATTAAAAACGTTGCGCCATTTTGGGACACGTCTTCAAGGACATCCTCACCGCATCGCTCTACCCGGATTGGAAACAACGTCAGGACCTCTTGGTTCGGGCTTAAGCCAAGCCGCAGGTGTCGCCTATGCCTTCCGGTTGGACAACAAGAAGAATCGCGTCTACTGTTTGATGAGCGACGGAGAGCAAGAAGCAGGCCAAACGTGGGAAGCGGCAATGTTTGTCGGAAAAAACAAACTCTCAAACCTGACTGCACTTATCGACCGAAACAATATTCAAATCGATGGCACCACTGAAGAAGTCATGCCCTTAGAGCCGCTTGCAGACAAGTATCGTTCATTCAATTGGCACGTTCTCGAGATCGATGCAAATAACGTGAAAGCAGTGATTGATGCATGCAACGAAGCGAAGGCGATCACGGAACGACCTACCCTGATTATCGCCCACAATACACCGGGTAAGGGTGTTTCGTTCATGGAAAACAACTATGAGTGGCACGGTAAGCCGCCGACGGCAGAACAAGGAAAAATTGCCTTGCGAGAGCTTCAGGTGTGGCGCAACCAAATTCTCAAAGGAAGGGATTAACATGAGTAAGATTAACCCAAAAGCATACCTTAACGACGCGTTATATTCAAAGGAGATTAAAAGGATAAACACGCGCGACGGTTACGGCAAAGGACTTGTCCGCGCCGGAGAAAAGAATCCCAACGTTGTAGTAATCTGCGCCGACTTGGTAGAGTCGACACGCAGCCTCTGGTTCAAAGAAAAATTCCCTGCTCGCTTCGTTGAAGTTGGCGTTGCCGAGCAAAATATGGCTTCGCTCGCCGCAGGGATGTCCACGGCGGGAAAGGTTGTGTTCATCTCTTCGTATGCTGCGTTTTCTCCCGGCAGAAATAACGAGCAGATCAGGACGACAATCAGCTATAACAGTTGGAATAGCTTGCCGGGAAGAGAGATCAACGTGAAGATCGGCGGCGCGCACGCAGGCATCAGTGTCGGTCCGGATGGTGCAACCCATCAGCAGCTTGAAGATGTGGGGCTTATGCGATTACAGCCAGGGATGACGGTCTTGGTGCCGTGTGATGATGTTGAATGTGAGAAAGCGACGGTTGCTGCTGCCGAGCATCCCGGACCAGTGTACATTCGTTTCGGCCGAGCAGCATATCCCTCGTATACAACTGCAAAAACCCCATTTCGGATCGGAAAGATTGAAGAATTCAGAAGTGGAAGTGATTGTACGATCATCGCGAATGGCCCGCTGCTCTACGAAGCACTCATCGCCGCCAAGCTGTTAGAGAAAGAGATCGACTGCACTGTGTTGAATTGTCATACTGTCAAGCCGCTCGACGGAGTGACATTGCTGAAATCAGTTCAGAGAACGGGCTGCGTGGTGGCAGCTGAGGAACACCAGTGGTTTGGAGGTTTGGGCGGGGCCATCGCAGAATTTCTCAGCGAGGTTTTTCCCGTACCGATCAAACGCGTAGGAGTACAAGACCGGTTCGGAGAAAGCGGAAATCCAGATGAATTGTTTAAAGCATTTCATTTGACTGCCCAAGACATCGTCAAGGCAGTACGTGAAGCGGTGCGGATGAAACAATGGCAAAGACGAAAGTGAAGACGGCGAGAAAAAGAACGGCGGCAAGGACGCACAAACGAGAATTCACCTGTTCCACGTGTGGTTATGAAGCGTTCAAGATGGCAAAACTATCCCGTTGTCCGCTCTGTGTCATCTGCGAACGGTGTCGAAAGAAAGTTCGCGCCTGTATATGCTTAGAAGGGGAATAGAGTTTATTTTTGTGAGGTTCTTAGTTCCTCCCCGAGATGTAGTTCGAAACAGACAATTAGCCTTGCCCACCGCGATAGCCAGCTGAATATACGCATTCTTCCAAAAGAAATAAAAACTGCCCTACCGTAAACGCTTCACAATGCCCGATTACAAAGACAAAATTAAGGAATTAGAGGACGAACTTAAAAAAACAAAGTACAATAAGGCGACGCAAGGGCATATCGGATTGGTGAAAGCAAAGCTCGCCATGCTCAAGGATAAGAGTGATTCCCGCAGCCAGCAAAAAACAGGGAAATCAGAACACGGCTACGCAGTCCGAAAAACGGGAGACGCAACCGTCCTTTTGCTAGGGTTCCCTTCTGCAGGAAAATCAACGCTTCTCAATAAATTAACGGGAGCGCATTCAGAAGTGGCCGCCTATGCGTTCACGACATTAACAGTCATTCCCGGCGTAATGGAATATAAAAAAGCAAAGATCCAAATTTTAGACGTGCCCGGGATTGTCAGCGGCGCGGCATCCGGCAGAGGCAGGGGAAGAGAAGTTCTTGCCGTTATCCGTAACGCCGATCTTGTCTTGATGGTTATCGACGTAAATCATCCCGAGCATTACCCCGCTATCCTCCGAGAGGTCTGGGAGTCAGGAATTCGATTGAATAAGACGAAGCCAGAGGTCTTTATCAAGAAAACCGCGCGAGGAGGGATCCAGATCGGAAAAACAGTAGCATTGGATATTGATGATCACACCATCGCCCAAGTGCTGCGTGAATTCAAGATCAATAGCGCAAACATCCTCATCCGCAGCCCGATCAATATTGACGACCTCATCGACTGCATCGAATCGAACAAGAAATATCTTCCTGCCATCACGTGCATCAGCAAGATTGATCTGGCAACAGCAGGCCATGTCGAGAGTATCAAAAAAGAGATGAATGCAGACATAACAGTTTCCGCAGAGGAGAATATCAACATCAACACGCTGAAAGAACTGATCTTTCAAAAACTTAATTTCATCCGCATCTATATGAAAGAACCGAAGAAAGAAGCGGATATGAACGAGCCGATGATCATAACCGCCGGCTCAACGGTAGGTGATGTTTGCAACAAGGTCCATAAAGATTTTCTCAAAAAGTTCAAGTTCGCCCGCATCTGGGGACCGTCTGCAAAATTTCCCGGCCAGCGACAGATGCTGCCTCACGTTTTGCGGGACGGAGATGTCTTGGAATTGCATCTCTATTAATTCTTCTTTGCTACCAAATAGAAGTGAAAAGTTTATAAAATGGCTTTTGTGAGAGGCAGATATGTGCGGCATTGTCGGCGTTTTCAATCATCCTGAAGCAAGTGCAAAAGTAAACGCAGCTCTTGCTCTCCTCTCGAATCGAGGCAAAGACGGCTGTGGCATAGCCACTCAAGGATTTGTTTCCACGGGCAATAACGTCCATGAACTTCACTGGGTTGATGATACGCATCTCGTAGGACATACCCTCCATGCCGTTGTTGACCACGTCTCTCAACCGCTTCGAAAGAATGCTCTGATCACGGCAAACTGTGAAATCTATAATTGGCAGGAATTGTGCGCACGATATGGAATTGCGGCGAAAAATGATGCAGATTTTCTTCTCTCGTTTTTGGAAATGGCAGGTACAGAAAATCTGAACGAAATCGAAAAGTTGAGCGAGCTTGATGGAGTGTATGCATTCGGATATTGGCGCGGCGACAATCTTACGCTCGCACGAGATATCCTCGGTGAAAAGCCGATCTGGTATGCTCAGACGGAAAGATCGTTTGCATTTGCCTCAGAGAAGAAGGTGTTGGAAGCAATTGGATTCCAAAATATACTCGAGCTGAACCCGCGGACAGTTCTTCAATACGATATCCAAAAACATCGCATCTCGACGACGCCAAGGCCGTTCTTCTCCGGCGTCCCGGAACTTACCGAGCCATACGTACATCTGAAAGAGAAAACAAGAGAACTTCTCGAGAATGCAATCACAAAACGTATTCCAACAGTGAAGTTTGGCTTGTTGTTCTCGGGAGGAGTTGATTCCACATACCTGGCTCAAGTTCTTAAGACAAAAGGATATACGTTCACCTGTTACACTGCCGTGCTCGACACGCCAGGAGTGCAGCCGACGGATCTTGTCGCTGCAGAAAACGCGGCCCAGCAATTAGGATTGGATCTTAAGATCAAAAAAATCTCTCTCGAGCAGATACCATCCTATCTACGGAAGATCGTTCCTCTTATTGAAGATTCAAATGTTACCAAAGTAGGGGTTGCCTTGCCATTCTACCTTGCCTGTGAGATGGCAAAAGAGGATGGATGTAAAGTTATCTTTTCCGGCCTTGGAAGCGAAGAAATCTTTGCGGGGTATGAACGACATGCTCATTCCACAAATGTGAATCAAGAGTGCGTCTCGGGCCTGCTCAAAATGTACGAGCGAGATCTCTATCGAGACGATGTGCTGACGATGGAGAATAACCTCGAGCTGCGACTGCCGTTTTTAGACGTTGCGTTGATCGACTACGCGCTCAAAATTCCAGAACACTATAAACTCGTGGAAAAGATGGGAAAACAGATCTTACGAGAGATTGCACTTGAAAGCGGTGTTCCTCGTGAATTTGCGTTCCGTAAGAAGACGGCAGCGCAATACGGTTCACGGTTCGATGCTGCTCTTGCAAAACTCGCAAAAAACAATAGATATGAAAGTAAGTCGTCGTACCTCAGATTGTTTTACGAACGACCAAATATTAAGCTCGGCGTCTTGTTCTCGTCTGGGAAAGATTCAACTGCTGCAGCGTATGCGATGAAGCAGCAGAACTATGGATTGGCCTGCCTCATAACGCTTGTCTCGACAAATCCTCATTCGTATATGTTTCAGAGCGCAGGAATTGAGCTTGTACGATTACAAGCAGAGGCGATGGGCCTGCCGCTGCTCTTGCAAGAAACAACGGGAGAAAAAGAACGTGAACTTCTTGATCTCGAGCAGGCTCTTTACAGAGCAAAGGAAGAATACCAAATCCAAGGAATCGTAAGTGGAGCGCTCTTCTCAACATATCAGCGTGATCGCATCGAACGTATTTGCGACAAGCTGGGACTGAAAATCTTCTCGCCGCTCTGGCATAATGCTCAAGAAAAACATATGCATGATCTCCTTCACGCCGGATTCAAAATCATTTTCACCGCCGTCGCTGCGGATGGGTTAAACAGGACATGGCTGAATCGAGAAATAGGGATAGAAGACATCCAGAAATTGGAAAACATCCATAAAAAGAATAAATTAAATATCGCCGGCGAAGGAGGAGAGTTTGAGTCTGCCGTGCTAGACTGCCCTTTGTTCACAAAAAGAATCAAGATCCAAAATGCAGAGGTAGTGGAAGAAAGCAAGAATAGTGCGAAATTGATTATCCATCAGGCCATACTGGTGCCAAAAGGAACACAAAAAGAGGAAACGTCAAAATGAATCCGAAAAAAGTGATGTGCTTCGGCACATTCGATCTTTTACACCTTGGCCATCTTGATTATTTCCGCCAGGCAAAAGAACACGGAGACCATCTTACAGTAGTTATTGCCCGCGATGCAACCAAAGAAAAACAAAAAAAGGATATTTTGTTTTCGGAAGAAGAACGATTGCAATTAGTGCAATCATTAGGGATTGTTGATGAAGCCGTGTTGGGGGATGAACAAGATCATTTCAAAATTATCCGAGAAAAGAAGCCAGATGTGATTTGCCTCGGCTATGACCATGCAATCTCTGAAGAACAACTTCGTGAGGAACTCAGAAAATATAATCTTTTTCCAAAGATTATCCGTGCAGCGCCGTTTCAGTCAACAAGACATAAAAGCAGTGTGTTACGAGAGAAATTATTGACGATATAACGGCCTTATTCTTGGCAAGAGTGAGATTCTCCGCCTTGGTACATCAGCAACATTTTAGAGTCTTGCTTTCGGATCTCTTCCAAAAATCGTGGACAAGATTCTGAGTTTAATAATTCCCTTGTTCTTCGTTCATATCGAGGACGAATTCTTCCCTGCGAAAGAATAGCTTCAATGGATTCTTTATTGACCGGCACTTCATCCGCCATCGAAAGTTGGGGATTGAAAATGAGTTGACAGTAGGCATTTCTCTCCGCAACATGTTCCATTAATTCACGATCTAGTTCTGGGTTGTATGGTAACATCATTGCCAGAAAACAGAAATGATTTATAAATTTTTCTTTT
>JACQNF010000034.1 GCA_016203215.1 Candidatus Woesearchaeota archaeon | reverse complement strand
CATTTATATACCTCTCTCCTTTCATCTTCTTCATGAATAAAGTGGTGACGGCGCCCCCTCGCAGCAGGGCAAAAGCAATTCTCTTAACCCTCGCCGCATTTTTAGTCTTCATCTTTATTATCATTCCTCTAAGCCTTGTGCTGTTCGACGGCAAGGAGATTGGAAATGTCGCGCTCATCCCCGTGAGCGGAATTATCCTCGGAGACGGAGGAGGCTCTTTTGATGAGACCGTCTCTTCTCAAGATCTTGTTCAGTTCATCGAAGAAGCGGATGCTGACCCTTCCCTTCACGTTATCGTTTTAGAGATTAACTCCCCGGGTGGCTCAGCCGTCGCATCTGACGAAGTCGCAGCAGCAGTTAAAAATGCGCAAAAACCAGTTATTGCCCTCATTCGCGAAGCAGGAGCATCTGGCGCCTATTGGATCGCATCAGCAACCGATTATATTATTGCTAATCGGATGTCTATCACCGGCAGCATCGGTGTTGTCTCTTCATACTTAGAATTTAGCGGATTAATGGAAAAGTATGGCATCAAATACGAACAGCTCATCGCAGGGAAATACAAAGATTTAGGAAACCCCTATCAATCGTTAGATAAAACAAAACGAACGCTCTTTCAATCAAAGATTGATCGGATTCATGACTATTTTATCCACGAAATTGCGGTCAATCGTAATCTTCCGGAAGAGAAAGTTCGAGCAATCGCAACGGGAGAGTTTTTCCTTGGCAGCGAGGCAAAAGAACTAGGCCTTATTGATGAGATTGGCGATAAAAACACGGTAGAACAATACATCAAAGAAAAATACGCACTTCCAGAAGTGAATTATGTCCATTTTGAGAAAGAAGGTAATCTCTTTGATATTCTCACAGGCGTCCTATCTTCGTTTTCATTTGAGATCGGGAGAGGTATCGGAGCCAGCGTCCTGCAGAACGAACATCCGCAGGCGATGATGGTTCTATCGTGAGATGAAAACTATTCTTCAGATCATTCTTAGATGGGCACTGCTGAGTATCTTTTTTCTTCCTCTCACATTAGCGGCATCTGTTGATAGAGAAGTAATTTCTGTGCTTGCAGATGAAGAAGAAGTCTCGATCATCGTCACGCTAAAAGAAGAGCCATCCTCTATCGCAGTTACATCTCTCGATACAAAACAAGAAAAAGTATTGGAAAAACTGGATGTGGGAGAGGATTTAGATAAAAATAATTTTGATCTGGAACACCAACTAGAAACGGTGAATGGTTTCTCCGGCACGGCAACAAAAGAGGCGATTGCAATTCTCGCGAAAGACAACAATGTAGAAGCGATCATCTACGATCGTCCGGTTCGACTACTGTTGAGCAACTCTCGTTCACAGATCAATGCAGACGATATGCAATTATTCTCTATCACTAACGAATTCGTCAACGGCACGCGTGAAACGGTCTGCGTTGTCGATACGGGAATTGATTATACCCATGCGGGATTTGGAGGTTGTACCCTCGCATCTGTTCAAAACGGCTCTTGTCCGAGCATTGTCGCAGGAATCGATCTCGCCAATAATGATAGTGATCCGTTAGACACAAATGGTCATGGGACACATGTGGCAGGCATTGTCGTCTCACGTGATGAAACCTACCGAGGGATTGCGCCAGGTTCACGAGTAGCCGTCGTAAAAGTATTTCCCGACAATAGCGGCTTTACCTCCGAATCGACGGTAATTGCAGGTATCGAATGGTGCCGGACAAATGCAGCAACGTACAATATCTCTGTCATCGGACTGAGTCTCGGTGACGGCATTAAGCATACGGAAGCGTGTGATACGGACCTTCTGGCTATTGCGGCTAATACTGCGGTGGCAGACGGCCTCTTCGTTGCGGTCGCATCTGGAAATGATGGCAAATCAGATGGACTTAACTCTCCTGCCTGCGCGTCAAATGTTACCAGCGTCGGCTCTGTTACAACGGGTGATGTCCTTTCCAGTTTTTCAAATAGCGCATCGTTCCTCGATCTTCTTGCACCGGGACAGTCAATTAAATCACTGAAGCTGAACGGTGGTTTTGCAACCTATTCCGGAACGTCGATGGCTGCTCCACACGTTGCTGGCGCAGCTGCCCTTTTTAACCAGTACTGGAAGAGAGCCTATGGCCTTACCCCGAGTCCTTTCACGATAGAACAAAAGCTGAAGCAGCAAGGGGTGTCCATCGTAGACAGCAGAAATAATCTCACTTTTTCTCGAATCGATATCCTAGCAGCATTGCGCCCATTGATTCAGTTTACCTCGGAGAGCATCGCTCAGAATACGACGACAGGTGATCCTTCAGCGTTTTTGGCAGTTTCATCAGAGGTCTCTCTGGATACCGCCTTGGTGCAATGGAATCTTGGCAATGGAAGTGTCGAGAATCGGACGATGAATTCGAGCAATTTCACATTATTCTATCTTAATCTTACTGATCTTGCTCACGGGAATTACACCTATTCCGTCCTTGGCAACGATTCTGCAAATCTGTTCGGGGAGACTGAAACAAGAACAGTGTCCATCGATCGTATCGAGCCGACAATTGTCGTGACAGCACCGCAGAATATTTCATACAGCAGCTCATTCTCATTAAATATTTCCCTCGTCGATCAATTTACTCTTTCGCATACGAATTACACGATCAGCAATTCGTCTGGAGCAACGATCATTTACGGCGTTCAAGAAAATCTCAGTTCCGATTCTGCCGTTTGGTCCGATCTTGTGAACATCAGCAATACAACATTTCAAAATGGGAACCATACCCTTGTTGTTTCCGTTCGTGATCAAGCAGGGAACAATGCCTCTGTGTCAGTACTATTCGCTGTTTCAAATACGCCCCCTTCAAATATAACCATCGCTCCCGTGAATGGGACTATTGTGGAAGTCGGTGCAAATATTTCATTTAGCGCTTCTGCAATTGACGATGAGAATGATTACCTTACGTATCGGTGGGATTTTGGCGACGGCTCTGATGTTGTTAGTCAACAGAATGCTTCCCACGTGTACAACTCGACGGGAACATTTACGTTTGTCCTGACGCTGGCTGATGGGAAAAATATGATTCAGACAACAGAAATCATCATCGTCAATGATACTACTGCGCCACAGACAACATCTCTGGTCTATGACCTTGAGCACCACCTCCAGCGTGATGGTGCAACTCAGATCATCACTTCTTCTTTTTTTGATTATTCTGGCGTGGCCAATGCTGTCCTGATGCTCAATTCGTGGGAACAGAATCAGACATGTTCTACTCATAAAACGACATTGCAGTGCTCTTGGAATCTCTCCGACCTTAGCGTTGGTTTGTATGCGTTCATGCTTAATGCTACTGATAATTTTACCACTCCACATCACTCTTCTCAAAATTATTCATTTATCGTTACCTCTTGTTCTGATGGAATTACTAATGGAAACGAAGCAGGCGTTGATTGCGGCGGTTCATGCAGTGCCTCCTGTACTACTTCTTCCGATTCTGGTTCACCAGGCTCAAGCAGTAGTTCCGGCGGAGGGGGCGGAGGAGGAGGCGGTGGCGGCGGATCAAGTCGGAGTAGTACAAGTACTGTGGCTGCTGAAACAAAGACCGAGACCCCTCCCAGCCCAGAATCTCCCACCGATACAATTCCCGCTCCTGTTGTCGATAGTCCAAATATAGAAACAAGTTCATCAGAGGTGGAAATAGCCGCTGCTGAAAACAGTGCTTCCTCTGGCTCGGCTCTAACTGGGGGAGCCGTTGCCATGACGGATGCTGTTCCTGCATCGCGGAAGAAAGTGGTGATATGGTCGTTGGTCGGTGTGGGGCTTCTTCTAACTTCTATCTTGGGAACGGCATTGATTGTCCGTCATAGAAAGAATAAGTTTGACTGGGAGTAAGTCATTTCTTTTTAGCTT
>JACQNF010000002.1 GCA_016203215.1 Candidatus Woesearchaeota archaeon | reverse complement strand
TCGGTTTTTGGAAAAGAGATAGAGATGATTTCTTGAGAATATTTCTAACATTCAAAAATCAAGAACAATTCTATTCCTTCTCTTCCTTCTCGGCAGGCTCTGCTTTTTCCGTCGGGAAAAATGAATCTAACTTTTGCGAACTCATTTTTGCTTTATATGAAATCTTTGGGCTTTGTTTTGTTGTTGACATGGGACACCTACCACCGCTTTTTTTTAGAACATCTATCCATCGAGTTTGGTTCTTCCAAAGTATATAAAGACTGTTGCCATGTAAACTATAGAAATCCAACAAAGTAATCCGGTCAATGTGTTGGTCTCCTATATTGGAGAAGAAATGATGGTCGTTGCGTATTCACGAGCAGAAAAGCTTCCCGCACTTTCATGACGTTCCTTTATCGATCAATTCCACGATCTGTTTGTCTTCGATCTTTCCTGTTTCTGCATTTATCTTCAGGTTGACAAACTTGAGCGCTTTTGTGATAAACGTGAAATTCCAAACTGTTTTTCCCTGAAGTGTTTGGACGATGATAAATCCATCCGATAATACTTCTTTGGGAAATTCTTCCGGCGATTTTTGTTGGAACTGCCGGAGTGCATCTTCGTATTTTATTTTCACTTCATTAATCTTGAGCGGTTCGATCGCATCCGTTGGCTTCTTGAATACATCATCTTCTGGCTTAATTTCAAAGCTGTTCTCTGTTGCTTGTGCAAAAATGGTCATCTTTTGGGATTGAGGATTGTAGAATCCGATTTCCCACGCAGATTTAAATTGCCCTTGTGAAGAAACAGCGCAGAAGAAATGGGTGAGAAATCCTTTCCCGTGTTCTTTCTGCCACGATTTAAATAACGGCTCTCCTTCAAGCCCCCGAAGAAGTTCCTGGGGTGTTTTCATCCTATGCGTACTCCCGCCAGGTATGACTGCACTTGGTGCACTTGAAGAATCGTGTTTCGGGCTCGTCAGCTCCCCGTGTTTGCTGTGTCCAGTAGTATGCGATCTTGTTGCCGCATTTTTCACATAAGATTTTGACTTTCGGGTGAACTTCGAGATTTTCCACCACTTCAATCTTTTTTGCGCTTTTTACCGTCTCTTTGATCTTGGTAGTATCATCATCCTGAGGAGCTTTGCTGAAGCCACAGTTACAGTACAGTACTTTCTTCCCGCCTTTGTCTTTCGGCCGGAGAATTGAACCACATTTTGGACAAAACATGAATGATCACCTTTTCTCTCTTATTTTTGATTGAGGGGAGAATTCAATGATTTATATGTCTTGTTATTTTCTGCTCACGATTCCGTTGTCTCTTTTACGGGGTAAATTTTAAAAAGAAGTCAGCTTTTTGATTCTGTTATGACAAAGTATCCCTATCTTCCCCGGCAGGACTCGCATCTCGAATATCTCGATAAAGGATCGTTTGGCAGTGTTTATGTGGTCTCACACGAAGATGATCTTGTGGGCAAGGTGCTTCACGACTACAGAGATTATCTCTCCCCTTATCTTTCAAGGTTGATGGATAAAAGTATAGACGAGGAGCTTCGTTGGGAATATGCCATGGCTCAGCGACTCTACGATGAGGGTGTGTCTGTTCCCCAGCCGCATGGTCTTTATACGATACGGATGCCCTCTCCAGGTTCATCCCTGATAGAAAGACCGGCATTTGTGATGGAGCGAGTGTATGGTATCAAAATTTTTCAATTAGAGGAATCAGGCAGTACAGATTGGCCAGTAGCACATTCCCTCCTCTGCGAAGAGATACAAAAAGTGCGCAGCCTTGGTTTTAATCCGATTGATTTTTCTGACGGGGCGAATGCGTTTTATCTTCCGGTGGAGCAACGGGTTGTGCTTTTTGATTTTGGGTTCTGGTCGCATCCGGAGATAAAGAAAGAAAAAATCGGTGAAAACGGACCATGACTCATTATCCCTCTCTTCCGAACCAGAATCATTGGACAAAACTATTGGGAGAAGGTGCTTTTGGAGCAGTCTATGATATTTCTAGAAAAGACAACCTGGTAGCTAAAACGCTGACTTATTGTCCCCGTGCTTATGGAACAAAAGATGAAGCTCTTCGGTGGGAGTGTGCAGTCGCCCGCTTGTTATATCGCAGTGGTGTTTCCGTGCCGCGTCCAGAGGGGCTCTATACCGTCCGCATACGGCAACGGGAATCAATTTTCTCTCGAAACTGTTCAGAAAGAGAAGAGTCGGGATTTGTCATGGAGCGTATCCGCGGTCAACGACTGGATGAATTATTCTCACAGTGTCCTAAAGATATTTATGTACATTCTCTCTGGGAAGAAGAATTACAAAAAGCACGTGATCTTGGTTTTGAACTGCCCGATGCAACGACGCGGAATGCTTTTTATCTCCCTGCAGAACAACGGGTTGTCCTTTTTGACTTTGGGTTCTGGGTGCATCCTGAGCCGGAAAGAGTATTGGAAGAGATGCTGTAAGAATTTTCCCCATTCTACCTGTCACAGAAAAGATAATTCTTCAAAAGCAATTTTTGAGAACAGCATTTATAAAATAAGTCTCATCTGAAGAGATAATGAAGAAGATAAATGATCCCTCTCCCGAAGAGATCGAGACTCAAGAGGAGAAAGTTGAAAGATTAAGAGAATCATTTAACATCAAGTGGAATGAATTTAAAGAAACAGTGAAGCAGGAAGAGGATTTAAAGGTAGAAATGTTCTATCAATCTTTTGGTCTCGACGCCTTAATCGACCTTGACTATCATGAATTATTTAAAGGCAGTGACCGAAGAAAAAGAGTTCTCAACGACCTTGCGATATTGGCTTCTTTTAGTCTGACGGTCGTTCCGCATGAATTACTCCACGCCGGCGCTAATATATTGACTGGCGGTGAAAATGAGAAGATTGTGATCAACCGCCTCTATGGGGGAGATTTGGTTCATTGGTTATCTCCTTCCATCGATGTGGAACTCCTAAACCCTTTCGTTGGCGGCTACGTTCAACCTTCTGAATTTGGCTCCGTGCCAGGAGCGATAGCGACGGGTCTCGCACCGTATCTTCTGACTCCGTTAGCAGTCTATGCCCTTGCCAAAGGAAAAGAAAAAAAATCTTTACCGTTGGCAATTGCGGGTTCAGGTGCAGTTATTGGTCATGTATCGGGTGTTCTAGGAGATTTTTTAAATGTAGGGAGAATCGCCGTCTACAGCGCAGCTGACACTGTTGGGCAGGCACTTGATTTTTCAATTGATCAATGGGGTGATTCCTGGCTGCGATACCCTCTTGGCTTTGGTGCGTTTTATGTAGGATGGAAAGTGATGAGTGAGACCTATTCGTTCTGCCGGAACAATGTTCCTGGAATAAAAAGTGCTCTCGATAGAAAGAGTGAACCTACATCTCCTTCCGTTCGAATCAATCTCTTGGAGAATGTGTTCGATCACGATGAATCTCTATAATCTTCCACATCATCTTCCCCAAAGTCACCGTTGAATATTGATCCCCAACGGCCGAACTGCTTCTACAAACAGGATTTTAAGCCATCCGAGGTAGGGAATTCGGATCACGCCTTTTCCTTCGATACGGCTTTGGTCAATTTGATGTTCTCCAAGAACGGGCTCAATGCTGTCGGCGTTATGGTCACCTTTTGTCTGATAGACCGTTTTTCCTCCTTCTGTCTTCACTGAAACAACCCGGTGGATGATCGGCTGCGGCTTGGATGCTTGAAAGACAAGTACATCCCCGACGTGGATGTTATTTCCATTCGCCCGCCAAAGGATGATCACGTCGCCTTTGTTGAATCCATCACGGAGCGGAAATTGTTGAAATTCCTCTTTGGAAATCCCGTGCTGGACATACCAGTTCCCACAGGTATCCCAATAATTATCAAATGATTCTCTATACTCTTGAGGGCTTTTTCCGCAGAGAATCCCATTGAATGTACTATGTTCCATGCTCTCGCTGACGACGGCGACGATGGGAAAATGGGTCCCTAGAACAACCCCGAGAACAGGATAGACCACGTAGCGAATGAGCAAGAACGCAACGAGAATATTCAAGAGCCAACTGCCAAGAGAATCTTCGCGCCAGAAATAATTCCATCCTTTCTTCACGATCTTTCTGAATTTTTCTGCCACGGATTGTTTATTCTTCCATCGTTTAAAAAGTTTTTTATAGTCTGTACTCTTTAAAACATGTATGCGTGTCGGTGCGATGGTGATTGATGATTCTGCAATTCAAGAATTGATTGTACTTATTAAACAGAAGAAAGAGCTTCGCCAGATCAGTGACGACTTTGTCTATCGTCAGCTTCAAACGTATTTTGAACGATTCCCCGCGCGGGCAGAGTATTTGGATAACCCTCGTTCTCAAAAGTATAAAAAGATCGTCAAAGAGATGAGGGCAAACCTTCGGAAATTATATGGTCTCTTTAGGATTGAGCAGCGAAGCAACGACCAAGCTGAGTTTCTCAAGATGTTTGCGCGAGCAAAGACTGCCGCAGAGAAGCGGAAAGTATTAGACTTGCTCCTTTCCACGCATTCCTCCACAAAAGAACGGTTGCCCTCCTATGAGAAGATGTATCGTCGCCTCTGGCAAGTTACGGGCACGCCGGCAAGTATCATCGATCTCGGATGCGGGCTGAATCCTTTTTCTATCCCTTTAATGGGGTTGCGAAAGCTGAGATATGCCGCTTTTGATCTGAGCATGGAAGAGGTTGCTCTGCTGCATGATTTCTTTACGATTCTCCATCGTCGAAACCGTTATTTCCAAGGGGAGGCAGCAGTGCTCGATGTTCTTTCATTAGAGGAGCTTCAGAAACTGCCGTCAGCTAACGTGTGCTTCCTCTTCAAGCTGACCGATGTCTTGGATCGAGGAAAAGGGCATACAAGGACGGAGAAGGTCTTAGAGTGTTTACCGTGTCGTTTCCTTGTGGTAAGCTTTGCGACGAAAACAATGTCTGGGAAAGAAATGACTTCCCCTCGTCGGCCGTGGATGGAATGGCTCTGCCGGCGGCGAGGGTGGAAGTATACGATTATCGACCTGCCCGGCGAGTTGTTTTATGTGATTGAGAAAGAGCCCCGGTAATTGGTAATGTTGAATGACTTCATTGAGCTACGCGATCACGAATTCCAATCTCAATTGGCGCATCTACTTTAACCCTTTGAGAGCAACCGCCTCGGCGGCTTCTGTGATCTTTAATACTGAATTCCATTTTCGGAGGGTAGATTTTATCTTCAATTTCTTCTCGAGAAAGGCGTTTGAGAGTATTGCCTTTCCCGATCCCGTTGGGAGAAAGAGGTAGAGCACTTTTTTCCCGATGAAAAAGTGTTCGTCTTTCTCGTCTTTCTTTGCCAGAGCCAATTCTGTGAGCGCCGAGGCAGACGGCTCGGCAGAGAGAAATGCGACGTGAAGCTTGGTGACATCTTCATGGTGTTCTGTCACAAACGGGTTAGCATCGATAGTGTCTTTCAATTCAGGGACGGTGCGGATGATGGTCGTAGTGGTAAAGCCATATTTTTTCTTGATCGCCCGTTCAATCTTTTCTGACAAGAGCAAAACGTTATCTTGCGTACTCTGAAAAATGACGTTACCACTTTGAAGAACAGTTTGC
This sequence comes from Candidatus Woesearchaeota archaeon, assembly GCA_016203215.1. Lineage (GTDB taxonomy): Archaea > Nanobdellota > Nanobdellia > Woesearchaeales > GW2011-AR9 > JACOZP01. The sequence goes on along the minus strand of JACQNF010000002.1, from coordinate 4,125 downwards.
ACATTCTTGAATCCGAGGGAGAGATAGAGTTCTGTGAGATCGCTCATCTTGATTATTTTCTGTCCGGCGACATTGATCCCTCGGAGAAAGGAGATATAGGTATGCATTGATCTAAGAAGTCTGTTTGGAACTATAAACTTTTGGGTAATGTTTGGTCTTGCCTGCCGTAACGGCGAGCTAAATACGTACTCCTTTTACAAAGATTTATATTATTCTTTCTCTGATGATTACCCCTATGGTACAGTTTAGTTTAATCCAAACCCCCGATAAACTCATGGAAGCTGTCGAGCTCTGGGAGAAAGAACCGGAAATCGCCTTTGATCTCGAATGTGAAAATAATCTTCATCATTACGGGACATATATCACGCTGCTTCAGGTTTCAACACGAACTCAAAATTGGATCATCGATGTGCTGGCGTTTAAGACCATCGATCCGTTGATACACGTCTTAGAGAATAAAAATGTCTTAAAAGTTCTTCACGATGTCAGTTTTGACCTGCGGATTCTTCACCATCAGTTTCAGTGCCGGCCAAAGAATCTCTTTGATACCCAGTTAGCCGCGATGCTTCTTGGAAAAGAAAAAGTAGGTCTTGGCGCCCTTTTGGAGGAATATTTTCAAGTCCAGAAAGAACGAAAATACCAGCGTGTTGATTGGACGAAACGTCCCCTCTCGTTAGGGATGTTGGAATACGCTGCAGGGGACACTGCGCATTTACTTCCGCTGAAAGATGCTTTCGAGCGCGAATTCCGCCAAAAACAGAGAGAACGCTGGATGCGTGAAGAGCGGGAACATCAGGAGATGCAGGAATTTCGCTACGAGGAACAGCAGTATCTCGACTTACCCGGAGCAAAGCGGTGTCCTCCCGGAGAACGGGCGCGATTACATGTTTTGTTCGACGAGCGTCAGCGTCTGGCGATGAAAGCAGACAAGCCTGTTTTTTTTATCATGAGTAATAAGCTGCTTCTTGAATTTGCAAAAAATCCTCCCCGAGATTGGCGATTGGTGCACGGCGTACACCCCCTTGTCCGCCGTGAGGCGCAGGTGATTCAACAGAAAGTTGATGATGCTGGTAGAGAAGAATATATTTCAGAAGAGAAGAAGCGGCTTACTCCTGAAGAATTTGTGTGGACTGAAGATTTGGCGGCTCTTCGTAAGTCAATCTCTCTGGCGGCGGGTATTCCAGGACATCTCGTCATGAACAACGATCAAATATGGCAGTTTGTCGAAACGAAGAGTCTTGACGGCTTTCGTCCTTGGCAGAGAGAGATCGTGTTGCAATACGACTTGGTGAGGAAGATTGTCGGAAGGAAAACATCGTCTTGAGGAGTCAGTGAGTGGTGGACTGCTTTTATCGCATCGGTCCTTTTCTGAACAATTATTGGTCTGGTTCTCAGCTCATCAACGAGATCTCCCGTGGCGAAGAACAACTGATCCGTACGCGATTGCCGTTTCCGAATTTATGTTGCAGCAAACACAAGTTTCCCGTGTGACCGAGAAATATTTGCAATTCTTAGAGCAGTTTCCCACGATCCAAGATCTGGCAGTATCTTCGCCGGTCGAGGTCATTCGTGCGTGGAGTGGTCTGGGGTATAATCGAAGAGCGCTCTTGCTTCATCATTTTGCGCAAGCGATCTGTACAGAGCATCACGGGGTCGTCCCTTCTGCACGAGATCTTCTCTTGTCTCTGCCGGGCGTCGGCCCATATCTTGCGGGCGCGATTGCGAGCTTTGTATTCAATCTTCCCGAACCAGCGGTCGACGTCAATGTTCGACGAGTCTTCTCACGGTATTTCTGGGGAAAGGACCAAGGTAAACCATTTGGAAAGAAAGAGGAAAACTCTCTTTTTTCCCTCGTGCGCGAACACATCCCTCTTGGCCGAAGTGCTAATTTCCACGGCGCGCTGATGGATTTTGGCTCCCTTATCTGTACGCGTGATGCTCCTCATTGTAGTTCTTGTCCGCTTCAACAAAGCTGTTCTTTTGCATCGCTTTATCTTCGAGAAGGGAAAAAAGTGCTCGCTGTGATGGAGAAGAAAGAGGAGAGCGGTATTCGAGAGAACGGGAAGTTTATCCCCAATCGGATCTTTCGGGGCAGAATCGTCGAATTTGCCCGAAAGAATGAGAATCAAGTGCATGCTCTTGTTGAATTTGGGAAGAAAATTAAATTAGATTTTGCGACAGAAGAAATGTCTTGGCTTGTTTCACTCTGTAAATCTCTTCAAAGGGATCGCTTGCTTGATTTCTCGATCGATAACGATGTCGTAGTCTTGCGTTTCCCGAGGAAATAGTCATATGCGTGCAGAAAGGAGATGAACGCTCCCCCCAGTAAAAACCCGCCAAGGACATCGCTGAACCAGTGAACTCCTAACACAATCCTGCTTGCTCCAATTGCGAGCGGTACGCAAAGAAGCAACAGCGCAGCCACCTTTCGTTTTTTCTTCCAGAGAATCAGCGAGAGCCACCCCATGAAAAGTGTTGCGGCTAAGGCGTGCAGGCTTGGAAAACTATAATCTAATTCGATGATATTTTCAGGCCGTGTTCGTTGAACCAATTGTTTGATAACTATCCCAATTCCCGTTCCCGCGAGGACGGTTATGCTGTATGTTTTTGCTTCTTTCTTTCCCCAGCGGAAGAGAAGGATGATGGCAGAGACAAATCCCATAAAGATCGTCGAGGCAAAAAAAGAAACCACTGTTGCGATGAAGAGGAGAGAGGGTGTTTGCCGTTCGCGCAGGAACAAGTCTATTTCCAGATCTAGTGCAACGAGATTGTTGTTGTTTGGCGGGTTATTGAAGAGGACTGCGGTGAGGAGCACGAGAAACGCCGCAGTACAAAAGAGAGAAAAAATCAACAAGATTGTCTTTTGAGGCAGATTTGTCTTTTGAGGCGTATTCATGTTCACACCTCTACTCGCAGAACGAAATATTTAAAATCTTCGTTGGTCTCCAATTTTCCTATGGAGCGACCGTTTCATAAATTTTTGGACCATACTGCAGATGTCTTTTTTGTGGCAAAGGCAGATACATTGCCTGAACTCTTTGAACAGTGTGCATTAGCTGTTGAGGAAACGATGGTTGATGTGGCAAAAGTTGCTCCCAAACAGACCATTAAGATTCTTGGTGAGGATAAGAACCTCGAAACGCTTCTCTATGATTTTTTAGATGAATTGCTTTTTTTTAAGGATTATCGGCAATTGGTGTTCAGCAAATTTGAAATCTCTATCGTAGAGAAAAATGGTAAATTCGTGTTGCAATGTGTGGCATCAGGGGAGAAATTGGATCTTGCTCGTCATGATCCCAAAGTTGATGTGAAAGCGATCACGATGCACGAGTTTGAAGTAAAGAAAATTGATAAAGGCTGGCAGGCAAACGTAATCGTAGACATTTAAGCGAGTTGCGTGTAAGACCAGAACGAGGATTTTTTCTCGCGGGATGTCTTTTTTCCGATGTCATCAGATAAACTTACCTTGCGGCAGCGAGTGCTGGACCAGATTCTCTCTGCTCATGAAAACGGAATCAAGCTGTTTATCTGTGGACTCGTCCATAACTATAGTGTTTTACGTATGGGGGAGGAAGGCCCCTACTATGGGGGTAATCCCGCATACGAGGGCGGTCAGTATCTTGCTGGCAAGAGGATTCTCAACGAGAGTGAAGTAACCCATTTGGTGCTTCCAGACACGATCCTGTTGGAAGGTTTCACTCCCGAATGGAGATATGATCCCTCAGTAGATCAAGTTCGTCAAAAAGAATTACTCCTCACGCAGAATTGTTATTCTTCGCCCACCCTTCATGAGCTGATTCCAGAAGTTGATGAGCTCGAAATCCTCGTACGTGGATGCGACGTGCCTCTTGCTGACCGCACGAGTGTCAAAAAAGAGATTGGTTTTTTATCTCACTGTTCTGATGGACGAAATCTTTTTTCTTTTTGCCAGTGGCTGCGGAAACGGCGGCAGCTGACGGAATATGATACTGACTTATTGGAGATGTTTTTGAACGATCGGCGTCCTCGAAGAGATTTAACTAATCCTAATCATTATTATAATTTCTACAAATTTTTTGAATCAATTATCCTTCAGGCAAGCCCGTATCTGGCAGGAAAGCTTTCGTGGTTTAATCCTATTTTTTC
>JACQNF010000027.1 GCA_016203215.1 Candidatus Woesearchaeota archaeon | reverse complement strand
GCTACGGCGTATAAGAGACCCATTTCTCAGGAATTAATCGATGAGCGACACCAATAATTTATCTAAAATCGCAGTTCCCATTCTGCCTCTTGGCCGCGGCGGCGACTTTTTCTACAGAGCCATTCAAAACGAAGACTTTTTAAAGAAACACCATCTCACGATTCTGTTGGGCCCATGGTCTAGCGGCTACGCAGAACGCACCATATACGTGCTGACTGTGCTGCAGATGACAACTCGTTTACAGATACGGTTTTGTTGGCATTAACGCGACAAGAACGTTTTAAGAACCGAGTTGATCCCCGGTTCGAGCGAGGCAAGAAACGGGTCATGAACAAATGACTTGACCCAGTTCGAATCCGAAAGTCCGGGTGGGCCCATACATTCTTCCAAATATTTTTAAAGAGAGAAAGAATTAGTTGCGTATGCAAGATCAGATTTTTGATTTGCTTCTGAAAGAAGAAGAAATTAGCTGGAAGACGATCATCTTCGAATTAGTGAAGAATGAGCAGATGGATCCGTGGGACATCGACATTTCCCTTCTCACGCAAAAATATCTCGGTGCAGTAAAAGTAATGCAAGAGCACGACCTTAAAATTTCCGGCAAGGTTCTTCTCGCCGCAGCGATTCTCCTGAAGATGAAATCAACGCATCTCTTGGACAAAGATATAACTCGACTTGACGCCCTTCTGAACCAAGACGAAGCAGTGCCTGAAGAAGATCTCCTTCTTGACGACGACACCCATCACGAAAAGAAAGAAAAACAACAGTTCACGCTCATCCCTCGCAATCCTCAGCCACGAAATCGTAAAGTGTCGATCCACGACTTAGTTAACGCCCTGCAGCAAGCAATGGCTACAAAGAAAAGAATGCTGGAACGCTTGCGGCCCGTGCAATTCAATCTTCCCGAACGGAAAGTAGATATCGTCGAAGTCATCCATGATGTCTATCATAAGATTGTCTATTACTCACAGAAAAATGAAAAAGAAAAAATTACATTTTCAAAACTTCTCCCTCCCCGTGCAGGCAGGTATGAAAAAGCATACACGTTTATCCCCCTTCTCCACCTTGAAAACCAGCAAAAAATTGAGATGGAACAAGAGAAGCCTTTTGCAGAGATACATGTCGGCTTAGCAAGTAAAAAAAAGCAGGAAGAAGAATAGTAGCAATAGTTTTCATACTGCATCAAAGTCAAAGAAACATTTTTAAAGAGAGTACGGTCTTTCTTGCTCAAAGCAGACTTCACAAAAAGGACATCCATTGATTATGAAATCGACGAAGAATATAACCCTCCCAGAACAGATTATTGATCAAGTTATCGGTCAGGAAGAAGCAGCCCAGATCATCAAGAAAGCAGCGCAACAGCGCCGACATGTCCTCTTGATTGGCGAACCCGGTACGGGGAAATCAATGTTAGGGATGGCGTTAGCAGAACTTCTCCCAAAATCAGATTTGAAAGACACGATTGCCTTGCCAAATCCAAACGATGAGAATAACCCGTTGATTAAAGTTGTCCCAGCAGGAAAAGGCCGGGAAGAGATTCAGGGGAGCATGCTTGACACAAAGCACATGGCGCGGAACGGCCAATTTCTTCTCTTCCTCGTGGCAATTTTCACGATGGTTGCCCCCTGGTGGGCGCGAAGCCACTACAAATCTGATCTTATGTTCACGGCGTTATTCCTCGGAGGGATGCTCTTTCTCGCCGCATTCGCTATCGTCATCAATATGGGCCCGAGAACATTTAAGATATCACAAGTGATCGCACCAAAAGTGATCGTCGATAATTTCGGGCGGAAACAAGCGCCATTTTTCGACGCGACAGGAGCGCACGCGGGTGCGCTTCTCGGAGATGTTTTGCACGACCCGTTCCAGAGCGGTGGACTTGGTACCCCCGCGAATCAACGTGTTGTTGCAGGGATGATCCATAAAGCACATCTGGGAGTATTGTTTATCGACGAGATCGCAACGCTTCACCCACGAACGCAACAAGAGCTCCTTTCTGCCCTGCAAGAACGTAAATTCCCCATCACGGGACAATCAGAACGATCTGCAGGAGCGATGGTCCGCACCGAACCCGTGCCATGTGATTTTGTTCTCGTTGCGGCAGGAAATCTCGAGACGATCAAAAATATGCATCCCGCGCTGCGTTCCAGGATCAGGGGATATGGATATGAAGTCTACATGAACGAGACCATGCCCGACACAAAAGAAAATCGATTAAAAATTGCCCGGTTCATCGCACAAGAAGTCAATCGCGAACACGGAAAGATTCCTCATTTTGATCTCACGGGAATTAGCGCAATTATTGAAGAAGCACGGCGCCGCGCAAACAGAAAAGAACACCTCACGCTCCTTCTGCGTGGGTTAGGAGGCCTCGTCCGAGCAGCAGGAGATTTAGCGAAAGAAAAACAAGCATCGTTCGTGACAAAAGAGCATGTCGCAGGCGCATTAAAACTAGCTCGACCCCTGGAACAGCAAATTGCCGACAAGTATATCGAACGAAAGAAAGAATACGAAGTGATCATGACATCAGGGAAACAAGTGGGTAGAGTTAACGGCCTAGCGGTAATCGGCGGCGGCGCCTCGTATTCAGGAATACTTCTTCCTATTGAAGCCGAAGTAACCCCCGGCGGAAAAAAGTCAGAGTTCATTGCAACGGGAAAATTAGGAGAAATCGCAAAAGAAGCGATCAAGAACGTGTCAGCGATCATCTTAAAATATTTTGGAGAAGATATCAAAGAGAAATACGATGTCTTCGTCCAATTTCTACAGACGTACGAGGGAGTAGAGGGAGATTCTGCATCCATCGCAGTGGCAACAGCAATCATCTCTGCGCTGAAGAACATCCCCATCCGCCAAGATGTGGCGATGACCGGATCCCTATCTGTGCGTGGAGAAGTACTTCCCATCGGCGGCGTCTCTTCAAAAGTAGATGCGGCGATCGATGCAGGAATCAAAATCGTGATCGTCCCAAAGTCAAATCTTCAGGATATCGTCATCGGCGAAGAGCGATTACGCACAATTAAAATTATTCCCGTCGTCCAGCTTGAGGAAGTGCTCGCTCATGCTCTCGATTGGACTGGTCACGAAGAAGTCCGTAATACTATCCTCAAAACCAAAACGTTTAAAAAGGGGTCTCTTATTTAAGCAGTACCATGGCACGATCACAAGAACGATCTCAACGAAAAGCAAGCGGCGGACGCCACCACTACGTTCGTACAAAACGAAAATATGAACTTTCCGGCTATCCTGCCAACACAAAACTTGCGAGTGAACGAAAAACACGATCACAGAGGACCCTTGGTGGCAATCGAAAGATGTCCCTTCTCGAAGCATCTCACATTAACATCGCTGATAAAAAAGGAAAAACAACCAAAGCAAAGATTCTAAATGTTGTTGAAAACCCTGCTAATCCACACCTTGTCCGACGTAACATCATCACGAAAGGTGCGATTGTTGAAACTGAAAAAGGACGTGTGCGTGTTACTTCCAGACCAGGGCAAGAAGCAGCGCTGAATGGAATGCTGGTTTGAAGAGTTATCTTTTTATCAATTTTTGAGATCACAATTCTCAATCGTTTTTTTCTTGTCGAATTCAAGACGGATCACTGTTGTTAGAGCCCCCCTGTACTTAAATTTTATAAAGAAGTTCTATTAGATAGGACTGTAT
>JACQNF010000026.1 GCA_016203215.1 Candidatus Woesearchaeota archaeon | reverse complement strand
GCAATAGCTTCGTCAGTCATGTTTGGCCTTAAAGCGAGAGGCACTATTTAAACGTTTACAGCTTAACTACTGAGACAGAGTGATCGACGAGGAAGTTACAATTACAATTTCTGGACGAAGAGAGCACAAGTGATACATAATCCATCGGCGATACAATCGACGACACACGATCGTATCAAGATTCAAGCGTTACACACTTTAGTATATATGATGATTCGTCTAAATGTTTAAATAGCGGATACAAACAATTCGGAAAATATCCATTGGAGGTGTGCAACGATGACACAAAAAGAACTGAAAAAAACAATCATTATCACGACCCTATTCGCAGTATTTCTGCTTGTTGTAGGGTGTGTGAATTATAAGCAGACGACGAAGGGCGAATTGAGTGAAAAAGATATTCTTTCTGAAATCGCAAAGGTAGAACAGGAAGTGAGCGGAAAAGCGCCAGAAGCAAACCTTGCGGCCGTAGAATCAACCAATACCACTAAGGAAGAAACAACAAACGTCTCCGCAAATCTTTCGACAACTACCCTCGAAACAAATACTGAAAAACCTGCGGACACACCCGTCGTTGAAACGAAACCAGAAGAACCAGTGAAAGAAGTCCTCAATCCAGAGACAAGCCCTGAGACCGAAGTGGTGACTGTCAAAGAGAATGACCGCATCCGATTAGTGACGCAACTACGTGATCCTGATAACGACACGATCAACTATACTTTCTCCAAACCTCTCGACGATCGCGGGGAATGGAAGACTAATTACGGCGACGCGGGGGAATATGTAAGTACCCTTACTGTTTCTGATGGACAGCTTACAACCGCAAAAAAAGTGAAGATTGTCGTCGAGCGCGTAAATGTCCCACCCGTCATTGAGATTGTACATGACATCACCGTCAACGAAGGAGAAAGTGTCGCCTTCACCCCGACGGTAAAAGATCCGAATAACGATAAAGTGACTATTGATGTGTCTGATCCATTAAAGAGCGGAACATTCAAGACAGACCATACCAGTGCTGGTGAGTACAGCATCAAGGTCTCTGCAACAGACGGGGAGCTATCTGCAGAGAAAAATTTCAAATTGACGGTCAAAGATGTAAACGTACCGCCGGAAATCACGGGACTGCAGGATCTTTCAGTGAAAGAGGGAGATCTCGTAACGCTCAGCCCAGTTGTGACCGACCTCGATAAAGAGGACACAGTAAAAGTGACGATCACCGATCCCGTTGGAGACGATGGGACATGGCAAACACGATTTACGGATCACGGAGAATATATCATCAAGGTTACCGCCGATGATGGTAAGACAAAAGTAACGAAGCAAATCAAGCTGACCGTTGCCGATGTCAATATGCCTCCAGAAATCCTGAAGGTCAGCCTGCAAAAGTAAAGTTCAATTATTGAGGCAGGATTTTTTTATCTTTATTTTTCCCCATTTTTAGTCGGACGACTATACCCGTGCGGAGCGATTAATGGCAATTCAGACCAACAATACTGTCCGAGGATCACGAACTGCACAGATTGTCGTAGGTTTGCTCGTTCTCTTCTTGATCAGCACCGTCATCAGCTTGGCTCTTCCTACTCAAACATTGAAGGTGACCGAAACAGAACTTGTCAAGTTTCAGATCGAGTCTAAAGACCTGGACGGGGATACGGTGACATACACTTATTCTCCGCCACTGAACCCCCATGGGGAATGGCAAACGACGTACGGAGACGCAGGAGAATATAACATTAAAGTGACTGCAAATGACGGGACAGCAGAGACAGTGCAATATATTTCTCTCATCGTTGTTCAAAAAAATCAGCCGCCGTCAGTCGTAAATAGTCCCCTCACCGTACAAGAAGGGGAACTCATTTCTTTAAAAAGCAAATTCAGCGACCCTGACGGCGACACCTTGACCTACTCGTTCAAGAGACCATTTGATGACAAGGGAGAGTGGACACCGGGGAAGATGGACCAAGGAGAATACAACATTGTTGCTCACGCCAGCGATAAGAACGAGACGGTCACGGCAACATTTATGATCACTGTTGAAGATATCAATGAAGCTCCAAAAATCGTCAAGCTCTTCTCAGACGAGAGAGAAGCCCGCTATACAGAGGACCAAACGGCAATCTTTACCGCCGCTGCAGAGGATGACAGTGAACAGCCATTACACTACCGTTGGATCTTGGATAACGAAACGATCGGTCGAGAAAAAGAGACATCGTATTATTTTAATTATAGCTCTGCAGGAAAACACACGCTGCTCCTCTCTGTGGATGACGGACAAGAGAACATCACGAGAGAATGGATGATCACGGTAGGAAAAAAGAATCGGAAACCAGAAGTGGAACATATCCCTATCGTCGTCAACGAAGGAGAGAATGCAAAGATTGACCTGCCCAAGACAGATATCGACGGAGACACGGTGGCCTACACCCATGAAGCGCCGTTAGATGAGAACGGGGAATGGCAGACAGGATTCAATGATTCCGGAGAATACCGCCTCAGAATCGAAGCGACCGACGGCCAGCTCAATGCCACGGGCTTTGTAGAGATTACTGTAGTGGATGTCGATCGAAAGCCGATTATTCACGCACCAAAGGAAGTAATCCTCTTTGAGGGTGTGCCTTGGAATATGACGATATCTACCGAAGATCCGGATACTGATGATGTCCACCTTTTCGTGGAGAATGCCCCGGAAGGGATGAACTTTTCAACAGGAACGCTCTCCTGGACGCCGGGATACGATACCCTTCGCCGCCGCGGCGGTTTCGTAAGCGATGTTCTTAACGCTCTTCGTCTCGAACATTTTTTCCTCAAGGAGAGACAGTTCATCGTAACAGTGAACGCCTGCGGAAAGAGAGAATGTACTTCGTCGCCGCTTCTGGTACGCGTACGAAATGTGAATCAGCCGCCAAATTTCATCAACATCACAAATACGACGGTGATGGAAACAGACAGCCTCTCCCTTGCAGTTGAAGCTCATGATCCTGATGGAGATCTTGTTCATTATTATTATACAGACCCATTTTCGTCTCGCAAATCAACTTGGCAAACTAAAAAAGGGGACAAAGGAGAGTATACCGTCTATGTCACTGCAACCGACGGAAAAAATCCGACAACAACACCGATACAAATCCGAGTCCAGAAGAAGAATTCGCTTCCAGAGATTAGCGTTGATGACGTCGTGCGAGCTCGTGAAGGAAAAGAATTTACTCTTCACATTTCTACACGGGACAATGATAATGACGATCTTACCCTCAAACTCAGAAACCCACCGGAAGGCGCAAAGTTCAAGGACGGCGTGTTCGTCTGGCAGCCGAATCATGAACTTGTTTCTAACAAAACTGATTCGTGGTGGAACACGCTTCTGAACCATATTCCTCGCGTAGGTACACGATGGCCTCAGGATTATGCAATCACCCCTTTAGAATTTGTTGCAAGTGATGGAGATGCAGAAGTGGTCCACCCCGTTCTTGTTCGTATTGCAAATGTAAATCGACTGCCGCAGGCGGTAGAGTATCTTCCCGAGAAGGAGATCACTGTTCCCGTCGGTCGCCCCGTCCTGTTCCACCTGACAGGGAAAGATCTGGATAACGACACTTTAACATATACGTGGTCATTTAGTTTCCACGAACCAAAAATTGTCGGCACAAACACCATTGAGAGAACGTTTCTCACTGCCGGAAGAAAAAAAGTGATTGCTGAAGTGAGCGATGGAATGGATTCTGTTTCCCAGCAATGGGAGATAAATGTAATCGGCACGGCAGAAGAGGAAAAGAAGAATAGGGAAGAAAGAAAAGAACCATTTACGATACAGTTTTATGAACTTGATTTAAAGAGATGATGTCTAAGACTGATTTCTCAGAACAATCTCTCCAAAATGGTGCATAACATTTCTTTTCTGCAAAGTCTTTTATCGTAATTTCTTTGCAGCATCGATCACATGAGCATACATTGGTTTAAATTTCTCATCTCCTTGTTTAACCATATCCAAGAAATCTCGAAATCTCTCCAATGATTCGATTGTCGCGTCTCCAATCCCTAAATTGTAGGTTTCCGAATCAAGAGTAGGATTAGAAAAGATCTCTCTAGTAGAGCTGTTAAGAACCACTAAGCCAAAACCAAATTGATGAGCATGTTTCCCTGCCTCCTCAACATAACTACCAACAGTATCAACATACGCCCTGAGAGAAGCCATCTGGTTGAGTGTGTCTGCGTTTAATTCTCGGGGAAGTTTATTACAACTATACAGTTCGTCAAAAAGGAGAAATGTCAAACCGCCGTTCTCTCCAATAACAATACGCTGATCTTCTACTTCTAACTGAGGAAGCGACTGATCTAAAAGCCTATACAAAAGATCTGGGTCATTAAAATTAATCTCAAGCTGCATTTTCTTCAATAGAGAAGCACGTAATTTATAAACTTTCACTTTAGGGACTATTCCCATGGACAGCCTCCTCAAACTCGCGCTGGAAACGATCCAACTGCATAAACAAGCGATCATCTTTTTACCAAGCCGCGCAAGCGCCGAGAAGACCGCAGAAGATCTTTCTGCGGTGATGCATGAGCATCTCCCTGCCTTGGAACACGAAGTTCTAAAAGTAGTATCCTCGCCCACAAAACAATGCCGCCGCCTATCGCACTGCGTTAAGAAAGGCGTTGCGTTCCATCATTCTGGCCTGACTACGAAACAAAAAGAACTCATCGAAGACGGTTTCCGCAGAAGTGAAATCAAAATTATTTGCGCCACACCAACATTAGCGGCTGGTGTATCTCTTCCTGCCTACCGCGTGCTGATCAAGAGCCTCAGACGATTCAGCGGCACGCGCGGGATGGATTGGATCCCTGTATTGGAATACCTTCAGATGGCGGGACGTGCCGGAAGACCAGAATACGAAAAAGAGGGACAGGCGATTGTCATCGCCAAAGATGAAGAGGAAAGTGAAGAGATCTATGAACAGTACATCTGCGGCGAACCTGAAGAGATATATTCTAAATTAGCTGTCGAACCGGTCCTGCGAACATATCTTCTCTCGCTCATCGCTTCCGGGATTATTCACAACGAGCAGGAGATGATGGGTTTCTTTTCAAAAACATTCTGGGCGCACCAATTTCAAGACTTGACGCAACTTCAAGAGAAATTAGCACGGATGCTTTCCTTCCTCACAGAGGGCGGTTTCGTAACGGCGAGTGGCGACAACACCAAAAATACCGTAGCGACAGACTTTGTCAGCGCGGCATCCTTAGCACCAAAGATGTCAAGAACAACGGTGACAAACCTCTCTCCAGAACACACCTTGAAAGCGACGGCATTAGGAAAGCGCGTCTCCGAATTGTATCTTGATCCACTGACGGCACAGCATCTTCTGAAATGCCTTCGAAAGTACTCACCCAGCTCAACACCGTTTTCATTGCTTCAAATGATCTGCCATACGCTGGAGCTACGGCCACTTCTTTCTGTAAAGAAAAGAGAAGAAGCATATATCATTGAAGAACTGAACAAACACATAACGACAATGCTGGAAGAGGAACCAAGTATCTTCGATGAAGAATACGAAGTATATCTTAACTCGATCAAAACAGCATTATTTTTCGAAGATTGGATCCAAGAGCGAGAAGAAGAATACTTGCTCGAGAAACACGACATCAGGCCAGGAGAGATCAAAGTGAAGCTAGAGAGTGCAGAGTGGCTGCTCTATGCCAGCCAAGAGATAGCATCGCTCCATCAGCTTCGCGAGGCGGAAAAGGCAATTCAAGTCCTTCGCATACGAGTAGAAAACGGCGTGAAAGAAGAGCTTCTGCCTTTGTTAAAACTACGGGGGATCGGAAGGATCCGCGCACGGAAACTCTTTACGGCAGGAATAAAAGATGTAGGCGACATCAAGAAGACAGATCCGACGACGTTAGGTCAGATCATCGGGAGAGCAATTGCTGAGGACGTAAAAAAGCAGGTCGGGGAAGAAATAGACGTTATTCCCAAAGGAACACGCAAGGGGCAGTTAAGCTTGATGAAGTTTAACGTCTAAATTTTGTGCAGTGAAGAAATAACTCATCAAATAGAAGAAAACAAACAAAAAGAATGCAGCTCCGGAGAAACTATTCCGGAGCCACACGCCAGGAAAAATTCTTACAAAATTCCTGACACTGTGCTATCACACACAGATCCTACCAACCTCTTTTTTCTCCTAGGATTAAAGAAGAGAATATATTTTCTATTAATATACATTACGGTCTTGAAAATAAATCAAAGCCGTAAAATGCACTCATCTCCACTGCTGATTTTCTGTCATCATCTTCTTTCGGAAGAGAAAGTATAACCCAACGGCAATAACACCCGTCAGGAAGAGGACAAATGAAAGAAGCGTGGCACGACGTGCTCGCCATCCTTCGGGAGAGGTGATCGCCAGAGCAGTTTCATTCTCTTTCGATACATTCTTTCCCAATACATTCTTTTCAAGTACGTTTCTCTTTTCAGGGGATGAAGAGTCTGCTTTCTTCTGAACATACACAATCTCTATTCGAGCACGGTTCTTATTGACACTTAACAGAGTAAGACCAAGATCGTAGATGCTGTTATCATCAATATCGACATATTTGATTTTGGTCATCGGAAGGGAGATCTCTTTTTTCACCGATTGAAAAACCACAATTACTGAATTAGTGTGTATTCTTGTCATCCGCATGAGATGATCCTTCCCATTGATGTGAAGAGGGAAATCTGCATCCAAGATTAGTTCTAGCGAAAAGGTCTTATTTTCTTGACGAGCAAGAACGCCCCCACCACTGGCACCATCAATAGAAAAAACATCATACCAGTCCCTAATCTCATAGTTAAAGGGAGGTGATTCTTATTTATAAAGACTACCAAATACAGTAGGTATTTTAGTAAATAATCACGACGGTAGGACACCCATACCCGTCTTGAACAGGAGACGAAGCGGAAAAATTCTTGTCTTTGATACTATCCTCGCCCAAACATTTATAAAACACCCCCCTTTTTAGAAAAAATACCAATGAGTTGGTGTCCATCAACGAGGTAACTGATTTTCTGTTACCGTTTGTTGTGCCACTTTCATCGTTGACATAAAAATAATCGATTAACCTATGTGCGGAGGTACAGAAAATGGCTGATGAAGCAAAAGTATTAGAAGCGGTCGAAGTTGCTCGAACGACCGGTAAAATTAGAAAAGGAGCAAACGAGACGACAAAAGCAATCGAAAAAGGCGAAGCGAAGCTCGTCGTCTATGCTGCAGATGTTAGTCCTAAGGAAATTGTGATGCATCTGCCTCTTTTGTGCAAGGAGAAAAAAATTCTCTGTGTTGAAATTTCTAAGAAAGAAGATCTTGGTGCTGCTGCGGGCCTGCCAGTGGCAACAACTGCCGTCGCAGTGGTCAAAGAAGGAGATGCCAAAAACATTATTGAGAGCATAAGCCGATAAGGTTGAGAACATGGCAAAGAAAACGAACGCACCTGAAAAACAACCAACGGCAGCTGCCGCAGAACAACGAGTTGAAGGCGGTGAAATCCATTTCACTCCAGGAATTCCTGCTGAAGTCAAGGAAATCGTGTCCCGTACGGGAAGCCGTGGCGAATTGACACAGGTGATGTGCCTCGTGTTAGATGGCCGCGACAAGAATAAAGCGATTAGACGTAATGTCAAAGGTCCCGTGCAAATCGGTGATGTCCTTATGCTCTTAGAAACAGAAATTGAAGCCCAGCGGTTAAGTGGTGGTCGCCGTAGTGGAAATTCGAAATCGTAAATAAACTCAAAGGTGAATTACTATGTCAACATGCGCATTTTGTGGTGAAGAGCTGGAGAAAGGAACCGGGAAAATGTTTGTTTATGCAAACGGCAAAATTTCTTTTTTCTGCTCACGCACGTGTGAAAAGAATACATTTAAGTTGAAACGTAAACCATTAACAACACCATGGACTGCTGAATACCGCAAAGAACACAAGAAAGGTTCTAAGACGGATTAAAGATGGAACGCACACTTGTCTTGCTGAAGCCAGATGCAGTCAAGCGCGGCTTGATGGGAAAGGTCATCACTCGTTTTGAAGACGCTGGACTGAAAATCATCGGCGCGAAGATGGTCTGGATAGACAAAGATCTCGGCGAGAAGCATTACAACGACATCGGTAAAGTGCAACAGCGTCATGGAGAGATGGTTTTTCAAGCACTATTGCGTTTTATGGCTTCTGGTCCCGTCATGGCGTTGTGCCTCGAAGGCGTTAATGCTGTCGAGAACGTCCGAAAGATGTGCGGCGGCACAGAACCAAAATCGGCTGCTCCCGGTACAATCCGTGGAGATTTCTCTCATATCAGTTACGCGCAAGCAGACCAGCAAGGCAAGGCAATCGAGAATGTTGTCCATGCCTCTGGGAATGTCGAAGAAGCAAAAAAAGAACTTGCTCTTTGGTTTAAGTCTGAAGAATTACATTCATATAAAACAGTACATGAGATGCATGTGTTTTGAAAGGTAGAATTATACTCATCGGAGAATAAGAATGACACCCTCACTAAAATCATTGGAAGAACAGACATCAACAGAGGAAGCAATTGAAAGTATTAAACGATTTCATCAAGCCGGATTCGGCTTTGAATTTCAATACGACCCCAAGAAAAAAATAGATTTGGATGTAATACGCAGACTTCTCCATGGGGGTTATCTACCTGAGTACTCCGCCATCTTGTTGGCACCGCGGGAAGATCTCGAGGAAAGACCAGAAACTTTTTCACAATTTTATCAAAATGCTTTTCGGGACGAAACACGGGATCTATATGTCCATGTCTTTAAACGGAATGGCACACAAGTACGAACCGACATCATGCCCATAAATATCGGCAGCAGTATCGAGGTATGTTATCGCACCGGTCGCGAACCAATCTATTGTCGCACAACTGAAAAGAGGCCAACATTTGAAAGTAGTCGACTAACAGAATACTCACTTGGGCCTGAAAGAACCAGGATTGGACTTACGGTCGATGATCAGGTTTATTATTATCATATTTATTCGGAATGGAAAGAATCACCTCATTTTAGTAAACTTGGGAGAATCTTAAGTCTTACTAAGCCACATATAGACTTACTATAATACTCAACGGAGGAATTAAAAAATGGCATCAGAACGAATGGTTGATAAGGTCATGAGGATTACCCAAAATCCTAAATTTATTCGCAATATTTGTACCAGCGCGCATATTCACCACGGAAAATGCGCATTTACTGATAATCTTCTTGCAGCAGCAGGAATGTTGTCTGCAAAATTTGCTGGCCTGCTAGAAGGAGGGATGGCTACTTGGCAGCATGCCGATGAGCAGGAACGGCTGATGACTGTTGATGCAGCAAACGTCTCAATGGTCCATGAATATAGCGACGGGGAGTATCTCATCAATCTTATCGACACTCCTGGACACGTTGATTTTGGCGGTAATGTTACCCGCGCCATGCGCGCTGTTGACGGAACTGTCGTTCTCATCTGCGCTGTTGAAGGAATTATGCCGCAGACGGAAACAGTTGTGCGCCAGGCGCTCCGTGAACGTGTAAAACCTGTTCTCTTCATCAACAAAGTTGATCGTCTAGTCAAGGAACTGAAGTTATCTCCGGAAAAGATTGCTGAGCGGGTGATGCAATTAGTTGTGCAGTTCAACAATATGGTTGAGCGTATTGCTGAGTCACAGTACAAAGAGAAATGGAAAGTCAGTGTTCAGGAAGGAAGCGTTGCATTTGGCTCCGCTCGAGAAAATTGGGCACTCTCATTTCCGTACATGCAGAAGAAGAATGTCAAGTTTGCGGATATCCTTCGGATTTACGAGATGGATGAAGCTGTACGAAAAGATTGGGTGTGGGAGAATGCAGCTCTTCACGAAGTTATCTTAGATATGGTTATTAAGCAGCATCCCGATCCGATCAATGCCCAGACATATCGTATTCCAAAAATCTGGCACGGAGATCCGGACTCTCAATTTGGGAAAGATTTGATCTCTTGCAATCCTAACGGGAAACTTGCTTTTGTCATCACGAGAATCGTCATTGACCCGCGCTCTGGAAAAGATATCTCTGCAGGTCGTCTCTTCAGTGGAACGATCAAGAGTGGAGTTGAGGTCTATCTTAACAACGCCAACCAAAAGCAGCGAATCCAGAATGTTTACATCTATAACGGAGTGAAGCCAGAAATAATTGAATCACTTCCTGCGGGAAATGTCCTTGCCATCTCCGGTGTCATCGGTAATGCGGGAGAAACGATTACACTCGAGCCAGACCAGCCGTTTGAAGAATTGAAACATATTTTCGACCCCGTCATTACGAAAGCGATTGAACCTAAGAAGTCTGCTGACTTGCCGAAGTTGATCGAAGTCCTGCGCAAAGTCAGTCGTGAAGATCCTTCCGTTAAGATTGAGATCAATGAAGAGACCGGCCAGAACCTTATCTCCGGGATGGGCGAACTGCATTTGGAAATTATCGAGAATCGGATTATCACGGAAAAAGGCGTTGAAGTCAAAACGTCTCCACCGATTGTTGTCTACCGTGAAACCATCACAAAACCTTCTTCAGGAGTGGAAGGGAAATCGCCAAACAAGCACAACAAGCTCTACTTTAAAGTTGAGCCGCTTGAGCCGCAGATTGCACAAGGGATCAAAGAAGGACGCCTTCCGCTGGGACGCTTCCGACGGAAAGAAGATTCGGTCATCAACTTCCTCCGTGAAGAGTGCGGCTGGGATGCCAAGACCGCGAGTCAGGCGAAAGCGATCTTTGATGGAAACTTGTTTATGGATCAAACACGAGGGATCGTCTATATCAACGAGATCATGGAATTAGTCTTAGATATGTTTGAAGACGTCATGAAGCAAGGTCCATTAGCACGTGAGCCTTGCGTCGGCTTGAAAGTCAGTTTAACAGATTGTTCCTTGCACGAGGATGCAATTCACCGCGGCCCGGCACAGATGTATCCTGCAGTTCGCGAGGGTATCCGTGGAGCAATCATGCAAGCAGGCCCTGTCCTTTTTGAACCACTGCAGATAATGCGATTGGAGGCGCCAACGGAGTATACGGGAGAATTGTCTAAGCTTGTTTCCTCAAAACGTGGCCAGCTCTTAGAGATGAATCAAGAGGAAGACCAAGTCGTTGTTGTCGCGAAAATTCCTGTAGGGGAAATGATCGGCTTTAGCAGCGATCTTCGCTCCGCGACAGAAGGTCGTGGTAATTCTTCCCTCGTCGACCAGATGTTTGAGAAGTTGCCGATGGAATTGCAGGAAAAGATCCGCAACCAGATTGTCCAGCGCAAAGGACTGAGTGTAGGGGAATTGGGCGCATAACCTAGGATTTGGTTGAGTGAACAGTAATTCACATCATTTAATAATTTTGTTTTCTTTTTTAGATTGTGCTTGGTCGTTGGTTTTCACTCAATGGATCGCTTCTTCCTATAGAAAAAGCCGTCATTCCACTGGACAATCTTGAATTCTCATATGGGTTTGGTGTTTATGAAACGTTAAAAGTTCGAAGCGGACATCTCTATTTTCCCGAGCGGCACATGGAGCGGCTCTTTCATTCTGCGAAGACGATCGGCTTGAACGTTCCTCTACCTTCTGATGCCCTATTCTCTGCATTGAAAGATCTCGTCCGGGCACTGAATGATGAGCTACTCCAAAGTACTCCTCCACGAGATCAATCCTATAATCTTAAGATTCTCTGTGTTGCAGGAACAGTCTCTATTTTTGCAACCGCTCCCCTGTACGTTCCTGAAAAATATTACAAGCACGGTGTTGATGTCATCACGCATCACGGCGAACGGCTTTTTCCACAAGCAAAGACGCTGAACATGTTCATGAGCTACCTTGCGTATGCGAGAGCAAAGGAAGCGTCAGCCTATGACGCATTATTAGTTGATCGAGAAGGAGTTATCCGTGAGGGAACCAGAACAAATCTCTTTTTTACGGACGGGATTTCTCTCTTTACGCCGCCAAGGGAACATGTTCTAGAGGGAGTGACGAAATTAACACTGACGGATGCGTTGCGGGAGAAAGGGGTTACTGTTACAGAACGGCCACTCTCCGTACAGGATATTCCAACGTACGCCGGTTTCTTCCTGACAAGCACTTCCTCTAAAGTCTTGCCCATATCTCAAATTGACCACGTCCCAATTCAGATTCCTACGCTGGTACGAGAAGTGATGAGAATTTACGACCAGTACTTGGAAAAATATGCCTCAAGAGTGATTGAGAGACGATCGCGTTGAGAATTTATGACTTTTGTTTAGTCACAAATATCTTCTTTACCTCAACTCTACAAAATCACCGACCTGTACTTTCTTTGTTGGAAAACCAAACTCAATGACATATTTTCCTTTTTTTGCCGCCGCCCACGTTCTCCACGGCTTCAAATCCGGCTTCATTTCAACGATTCTCCTCTGTTTATCAAGTACGATGACTGTAATCGGATAGAAGACAAAGAACATATGTAGAGAGATCTTTCTCTCCTCTGGGAAGATCATGAGGAGGTTCTGTCGAGAACGGAACATCAGGCCCCATGCTTGAGAAAAAGCATTCGTACATCTTCGTTCATGAGATGAGAGAACCTCCTTTCGCGTCGCATTGATGATCATTATTTACACGGGCCCCGCTTTCCAGATCGCATCACCGACGTAATGGATATTTTTGATTATTTTTCCACTTTGCGCCTCTTCCATCTCTGCTCCAGAGAATAACGCAATCCCCACGATGATCGGTTTGTGATTATTCTGGTCAACGATGACAACAGGTTCATCTTTTACGATCTCTGGATCAATTTTGACAACCCCCGGCCGCATCACATCTGCACCACCAACAAGAAACTTGATTGCACCCATGTCAACAACGACGGTTTTCAAGATTTTTCGCTGTTCAGAAAGTTGATGCTGCACGAAGTGGAGCGTAGGAACCCATTGTTGATCATGAAAGAAAAAACAAGGTTTTCCGTTTACGATCAGAAGAGTGAGGCTATCCTCTCGAATTTCGATGGAATCCTTTTTGCTGAATTCAACACCGTACCGGACAAGTTCCCGATTAATCTCTTTACTCCGTACCTGCATTCGTTTCATGTCTTCATAAGATTGAGTGTGTTGTTAATAAAGAATTTGAAACTTTATATCTCCTAAGGCAAGATGGTCGTTTGGCTGGACCGCCACAGGAGACGTGGGGATTACGCCATTGACAGCTATCTTTATCCTCCCTTTATCTTCAAGGAGGTAACGGCGCTGATGTCTATCCCATCTGAGTTCAATCTTTCTTTCGCGAGAAATCGATCTGAAGAGCGCAAAATGACCGGTGAACTTAATCTCTGGCCCTTCTTTCACGATGAGTGTTTTCTCGTTGATCCCTTCTGGCTGGTAGTTTGGGTCTCGACCGATGTAAACCGTGTCCTCATAGAGAGGAAACACTCGACGTAATGGCCCAGAAACAATAATCAACTCTGCTCTTTTCCTGCTGAACAATCCAAGTAGAGCCATCTCTCTCACTTCTTCGCTCTTTCTTTCCAGCTGACGAAGTTATCTTTTTTTCGGTTTATAAAAAACAGAGCAGCAACGAAGGTGAGTACAAGGACGACAAAACCGATCTTGCTTCTGGTTTCAAAGTAACGGATAGTTGCGCCGAAGGTTGCAGCAACACTGCCAAGAAATAAGCCCATCGTTACGCTGTCTTGTAATTTTGGGATAAACAATACGACAAGCAGGACAACGAGGTTAAAGAGGGAGACGAACACATATTTCGTCCCTTCATACGCTAACTTTTCTTTCTCCCACGCTCGTTGGCGTGTATTGTATTCTTCCATGCATTTTTGTTGTTGTTGGGATACTTTTTCCCGTCCAACATCGTCTAGTTTTTCGGCATACGGAAATTTCTCGTAACAGGTCGAGGGCTCGTTAAACCACGCTTCGCTTCCGGTGTATTTGGGGAAGAATACGTTTGCACCGACAAAGATCATCGGAACATAGAGCAGGACGATAATCAGCACATAGAGAAGTTTTGTCCAGTTCATCTAGAAAAGGAGGCGCGTGAACTATTTAAGCATTGCGAAATGGGAGGTGTTTGTATTTAGTTCGCCGTCACCGCGGGCAAGCCCAATCAGTCTGTCTCGAACTAAATACATACCAGAGTCACGATATCTTTTTATACTCTTTTTCCTCATCATCGAGTATGACCCAAGACTTACAAAAAGATGAAAGATATTGGAAGAACGTCGCAAAGATCAATCGTTATGTTGGCTGTTCTCATCATCCTCAAGATGCGTTGGATGCAGTGGTGTGTAATGAGTGGTCAGAGGGGATCGCTCCCGATTATTCTTCCGACAGGTTAGGAATTTTTTCCAGAGAGGAACTTGGGCTGGCATCTCCCCGACAGCGATTTGCCTATGATACATTCTCTTGGTGGTTTGCATTAACCTCGGGTCTCGCATACTTTGGAGGGAGATGTATCAGAAATGGTTTTTCCGCTCCGGAAGGAACAGCACCGCTAGATATGCTTGTTGACAATGCGGCTTCAGATTGTTGTCTTGACATATGCGTCAAGAAAGCATACGAAATCGAATACCCTTTTTCCGCCACGGCAGAGAAAATAATGGGTGGTGTCGCAGGCGCTACTCTTGCACCTCTCGCTTTTACAGTGGGGTTAGTATATACTCCGAAAGGAAATGCTCGTTAAGAGCCTGTCTGAATCATCATTCCACCACAATCCCTATCTTCCCGGGGATGGCACTCTTTGCTTTGAGATGATCACTGTCATCAGCTGCGATAATACCCACTGTACAGCCAAATTCGGCCTCTAGAAATTCTTTCGCATCGTTCATCACAGCTAATTCATCTTCTTGGGACGTGACAATCATCGGGATTTTAGAGACATCCTTGAGCATGGAGAGGACGATCTTATTGACATCTTTACCTCGCGCTGTTGCGCCTTCTACTTCCATCACGCGCTTCATGACTTCACCAACATTCCGAGTTACATTAATTTCCTTATGAAGCACAGAAAAGATACCATAGAGCCATTTCTCAGCGACAAAGAGGGTCACTCTCTGAGGTTTGTCGATATTCGCCAATCTCTTGACATTACGTATTCCTTCCATCGCGCTTTTTACTAATTCTTCTCCTGCTTCTGCCGTGAGGCTGATTCGCTCACTTTCCACTTCAGGCCAGAGGGCTGACGAAACCAACCTTTTACTCTGCTTGTTCATCTGCGAATTCAGTTCCTCGCTGAGATGAGGGGTAATCGGGTTCAAGAGCTGATTCCAGAGCGAAAGCACTTTTTCTATCGTCGGTCTGTGTGCTCCGCCGCGACGGACATACCATCGCACATCGTCGTACATCGCAAAATACGCAATTGATGCCAATTCCCGAAGATCGTAATGCTTCATTGCTGAATTGATTTTCTGCAGATGACCATAGGCACGAGAGAGCAGCCAGTCATCGATATGCTTTTGGACACCCCGGCTCTCTTTGACCTGTTCGACAAGTGCATAGATCCGTTCAAGCGTATTTTTATAATTTAAAACGAGCTCCTCGGTCCAGACAACATCAACGTGAGGCGAACCCACATGAGCGTAGTAGAGACGCATGGCATCGACACCGTATTTTTCAATCGCGTCAGGGATCGGCTCGGCTCCCCCTTTGCTCTTGGAGATTTTAGATCCTTTCCCCGTCACCCACCAGTTCACAAAGATACCGCGAGGCCATTTGCTCTGAGGAAAAACGGCGACGTGGTTCATGATGAAAACAGGGAAATGGACGGTCTTATGTTCTTTCCCTCCTAAATTGAGATCCAAAGGATAAAAGTAGTCAAACTCTTTCTTGATTTCCGACCAGTGTTCTTTGCCTTCGCCGAGACCAAGAAAGACATAATCAAAGAATGCCTCTGTCAATTCCTGCGTCTTGATCTTTTTAGTCTGGATGAACTTAGAAACGATATAATATGCGGGATACAACGTGGAGTCGCTTATCGGTTCAACTGTCCATTGCGTATCAAACGGAAATTTGCTCCCCAGCCAGTTCCCCAGCCGTGCGCAGGCTCTATCTTCAAACCAGTCAAGGATGTGGGGGAGGTTCTCTTGGTAGTCATCAGGAAACGTCTTCATCTCACGAGCATGTCGCTTACTCTTTTCTGTCAACTCAGAGTCTGAATAGCGGATGAACCATTGATCGTCAATGCGCTTGATGACAACTTTATTGCCGCAGCGGCAGATAACTTCTTCACTCAGATCATGGAACACCGTGGCCCTGCCAAACTCAATAAGCTCTTCCTTGATTAATTCTTTTGCCTGCTCTACGCTCATCCCGGCATATTTTCCGCAATTTTCACGAAGTATACCGGTGTGAAATCCCGCTTTGTACACTTCTTTCGTCGCTTCTTCCAACTGGGGGTCATCGAGAGAAGTGATGTTCATTTTCTCAACAATTTCCGCCGCAGGAAATTTTCCATATCCTTTGGTGATGATGATGGGGACAAGTTGAATCGACCGGATCTCTTCCGGGTCTAGCCCGTACTTCCGGCACTCTTCGGGATGAAGTTGAAGATGCCGTAGCGCAACATAATCTTTTGGCGCATCTGCAGGAACAGATGTAACAATACCCGTTCCGACTGCAGGATCACAGAACGTCGCGGGCAGCACGGGAATCTCCTGCTCTACACCAGGGGCAAGCACAGTTTTACCGATGAGTGTCATCGGGTCAACGTCTTCCATCAAGAGAACATTATCTTTTTGATACGGTAATTTTGCCGCGGCTTCGTCGCTGGCAATCCAATCCTCTCCATCGACTTGGAGGTGGACATACTTTGCTGATGGATTAATCCAGAGATTTGTCTGGCCATAGATCGTCTCCGGCCGGAGTGTTGCGGCAATCAGGTACATATTTCCCAGCTTGAATTTGAGGAGAGTAAATTCTTGCTTTTCAGCATTTCCTCCTTTAGAAATGTCTGTCTCAGAAGGATCAACGGCGACGGGCCCATCAACCACGCACGCAGTCGCGAAATATGGCTTTTGGATCAGAAGATTTTTCTGAAGCAATTTTTTAAATTGCCATTGGATAAATTTTTCGTAATCAGGATATGTTGTGCAGGTAAAACGATCCCAATCACAGAGAAAACCAAATTTCTTCCAATAATCTTCAACATAGACTGTATTGAAGTATTCGATGATCTTGTGAGGATCCGTCAACTCTTTTATTTTCTCTTCAGGACACCCATTACGGCGCAAATATTCGATCCACGCCGTATCTTTTTTCTTGACCTTGTTTGCAAACGCGATCGCTTGATTTCCAGATGCATGCGTCCCGATGGGAAAGAGAACTTCTTTACCTTTTAATCGCTCATATCGGCAGATCGCATCAGTATAGGAGAATCCGCGCATATGGCCGACGTGGAGAAATCCTGATATCCCCGGATACGCGAAGATCATGAAAAATTTTTCTTTAGCACTCTGTGCTGTCGCTTTCCCGAGACCTGCCTTGGCCCACTGCTTCTGCCATTTCTCTTGAATCTTTGCCCACTCTAGTGCCATCGTGAGACGAAGAGAAAGGTCATTTTTAAATTTATTCTTTGCTTTCTGTGTCTTTTACCGTATTTTCTTCACACTCGCTGACATACTTCCACAGGTTGTCCTCATCACAGACGTACCACGAGAAGGTATTTGGTTCGAGCAGACTGAGGATGACACTCGCGACAGAATCAGCATCCGGCGCGAGGAGGTGCTGCCCAATCCCTTGGGTCAACTCTTCATATTGGTAAATAGGGTAGTAATCAAACGGTGAAGAGTACACTTGAACTGCGGAAAGATACACCCCTTTCTCTGAAAGTGCAGTTCTCACCTGCTCGGTGGTATATGAGATGAAGGAATCAAAATCACCCGCAACATCAAAATGAGAATCACTAATGAGGATAGCATGATATTTCCCTTCCGCTGGCCAGGGAAAGTCCGTTGCGGCGTGCATCAATGCATTAAGATGCCCTTCCATGGAACTGATATTATCATAATCTTTTGCCCATTGTTTGAATACCTCTTCATTGAGAGCAATGCCGTGGGGATATTCCTCCACGTTCTCCCGAAAGACGATCATTCCTAATTCTCCGGCAATATTTTCGAGTTCATGCGCATCTGCAAATTGGACCAATGCATCTCGCACGGCAGACGTTGCCTCATACGTGCTGGCAGAGGCATCGATCACGAAAACGTATTGCGTCGGCGAACAGAGCTGTTGGTCTTTTATCGCACCAACCGGCTCGCAACAATTAGGATCAGTGATCTCATAATCACACGCTACTTTTCCTTCAAGACATATTTCTGTCCCTGCGCCGCACGGCGTAGTGCATACTTCTGGAGAGATGTCATCAACAATCCCATTACAGTCGTTATCCATCCCATCA
This sequence comes from Candidatus Woesearchaeota archaeon, assembly GCA_016203215.1. Lineage (GTDB taxonomy): Archaea > Nanobdellota > Nanobdellia > Woesearchaeales > GW2011-AR9 > JACOZP01. The sequence goes on along the minus strand of JACQNF010000026.1, from coordinate 4,126 downwards.
CAGTACTCTTTGACAATAACATCGACACATTCTGACCATTCGCTGAGTTTTCCATCAAGGCAGTACCGGAACTGCAGACCTTCACAGGTCGTGAATGTGCCGCCGTTGCAAGGCTTGGCAATGGACGGTTCGTCTTCATCAATCAACAGATCGCAATCATTATCAAGACCGTCGCATACATCTTCTGCATAGGGATAGATCGCGGAGTTAGTGTCGTATCCCTCGCAGTCGAGAAGAGGAATCTCTCTCCCGGTCTTTTCCTGCAACTGTTCTGCAGTAATATAAGAGTGAATATTATCGGGGGGTTGACAAGAAACACCCACTTTTGCAAAATAACCGTCCCCATCCTTATCAATGAGCCACGTTCTGGCAGGAGAACCGTCGTCACAATATTTGCTATTTTCAGGAGTGCTGTCTTCGTTGTAGAATCGAATCTCGGGAACTTTCTGGGATGTGTCCGGCCAGTGGTGATGCGAATCGACAATTACAATTGTATCGAGAGTTGGCGGCGCTTCAGGGAGTGGATCGTTGCTTGCACAGTTCTGCACTTGAACTGCTGCTGCTGCCGCCAAGAACCACCTCTGGAGAACATTCATGAGTGAGAAGCTGAACCTAGCGGTATATAAATTTTCTTTGCAATTGATGGTGCGGTTTTATCTCCCTAGTCTAAAATCTTTCTAATCTAAGGTCGCCCTTCCTCACATCACTCCCTTGACTAAATTCCCGATAGTTGCGCCTGCTCGGAAGTCTTGAGTCGAAACTGCGTCTCCATTTAACAGCCGCTTGTACAACGAAACTAATGCGAAAACATCTTTTTCCACATCGAGAAAGAGCTGAGTGATTCCTGCCGCAAGAACTTCAGGAGTATGCTGGAGCGTGCCGACCGCCTTGGAGTAGAGCATTTCCGTCGCGCCCGTGCTCGTTTTACGTAAAGGGAAAGTATACTCTTTCTTGTCTGTAAGCGCTGATACGGCGAATGACTCTTTAAACGTCATTACCACCGGTGTGCCGTGGGCGTAAAAGATCAATCTTTCTTTATTCTTGAACGCATTTAATTCTGGGAGATTCAATTCGATAGATGCAACTGCGGGACAGTTATAGTACTGCAGCTGCTGGTCGTTAAAGATATTCATTTGATAGCCTAAGATAGTCGGAATTCTGAGCCCTAATCCTAGCACTCCCACATTGTTGACCAGTATTCCTGCTGGCTTCTGAGTTTCAATGATCGCTTGCAGTCGTTCTAGATCTTGATCTCTCATGACCATCGGCGTGTGGAGGTACATTTTTTTCCTTGCGAGAGTCATCGCTGTATGAAGATCATGAGCAAACGCATCGTAGTATATCCGATCTGCCCCCGCTGCCAACGCCTCACGTACTCCCTCGAGCGAATAGACTCGAACATGAATCATTCTTGCATTGCTGACAGTGCTTTGATAAGTGGGTAAAGGGATTATCTGCTTTTCTCGCGTCAACGGGGAGAGCGCATCAAGCAGCGTTTGGTCAAGTTCCTTCCTGAATGTGGTGATGATGCTCTTTGGAATGAAAGAGTTATCTGTCTCTACTTTGACATTCTCAAGCAGGAATATGTCGCTTTGCCACTTCTTGATTTCGGTAACCAGTGCTGTTGCCGCCAGTGGTTGTTTTTCGGGTTTTACGGCAATGATGGGTAACAAACAGGGGATCACTGTTGTTTTTCCTTCCGATCCATTAGAACAACTGATGGTGATTGCCGGTTCTATGCCTTCTTTAACAATAATACTGATTGAAACGGGTTTTTTTTGTTTCGCGAGTAGGGGGTCATTCCCATGGCTCTTGGTCATAAGATACACCCTTGCCCCGTTGTGGAACCCGTTTGTCCCAATTTTGACACGCTCTCCTTTTCTCGCTTTCATCCTGCGTTCGCCATCGACTTCCAATGAACGGACATACTCCCCACTTCGCTCTCCTTTTTCGATGATCCCAATCCCATCGTGGATTTCAAGATCCTCTTCCAGCTGGAGAAGTCCTGATGTAACAGTTCCGAGATAAATTCCCCGTTTGGCAGAGTAGGTCTTATCCACAATCGTCGATTCCTCATTGAAGTAGCCTGATGTAAATTCTCGATTGAAAGCCATCTTCAGTTCATTCATTCTCTCTTCATCGACAGGAAGTTCTTGTGCCAGAACAAGAGCATCGATTTGATCTCGATATGCTCGCGTCGCCACAGCAACATACTCCGCGGATTTCATCCTTCCTTCAATTTTCACCGTTGTTGCACCGCTCTCGGCAACATCGTCCATGTTCCGGATCATGCAAAGATCTTTTGCGGAGAGAAGATATTGATTACCGTTGTATTGCTTCCGGCAGGAACTAGCACAGAGGCCGCGATTGCCGGATCGTTTTCCGATGAGTGAAGAGATCAAACACTGGCCAGAATAGGAAATGCAGAGATGACCATGGACAAACACCTCCAACTGAGCTTTGGTGTTATCCGCAATTGCACGTACCTCCTGCTTCGTCAGTTCCCGCGCTAAGACAAACTGATCAACCCATTTCTGCCAATACTTTACTGCAAGAGAATTCATGATCGTTGCTTGTGTCGAAGCATGAATTTCTAACGAAGGAAACTGTTTTTTGATCAGGGGAGCAAAAGAGAGGTCTTGCAGGATCAACGCATCGATTCCGAGTTGGTGGGCGATGCTCACTTGATTGAAGAACGGCCCCATTTCATTGTTTTTGACCAGCGTGTTGAGCGTTAAATAGACTTTCACACCGTTGAGGTGAGCGTATTGTACTGCTTTCTGGAGTTCATCTTTGGTAAAATTTCCTGCAAGCCGGCGTGCATTAAATAATTTTGATCCAAGATAGATTGCATCTGCGCCATTATTTACGGCAGCGACAACGGCTTCAAAATTACCGGCGGGAGCAAGGAGCGTGAGTCGTTTCATATTTACTCACAAGTGGTTAATCTTTTTATAAAGATTTGTATTACATTTTCTGGAATGTATTTAGTTCACTACGACAATTCAGAGGGGCTATTGACAGCGCAAACACCACGTTTATATAGAGGATTTTCCTTCCGATTAATGATAGATGAAAAACAGCGAAGTTGCTCAGATTCTGAATTCCATCGCAGATATGCTAGAACTTCAAGGCATCCAATGGAAGCCGCAAGCATATCGTAAGGCGGCACAGGCGATCGAAACGCTGTCAGAGAGCATTGAAGACATCTTTCATCGCGGGGAGCTGACAGAAATCCCCGGCGTGGGAGAGCACATTGCTGCTAAGATTGAGGAATATCTCAAGACAGGTAAGCTACCGTACTATGAGAAGTTGAAAAAAGAAGTAAAAGTTGATCTTGAGGAGTTGAACCAGATCCCTTCCCTTGGACCAAAAAAGATAAAAATTCTCTATCAAAAATTAAAAGTGAAAGATCTTGCTGATCTTGAACACGCGATCCGCAAACATCGTGTGCAAAAATTGCATGGCTTTGGCGAAAAGACTGAGAAAATGTTAGAGGAAGGCATCCAGTTTGTGAAGACAAAGCCGAAACGTTTTCTCTATGCAGCGGCGTTGCCGATTGTAAACAAAATCATCACGGATCTTCGAGTCTTGCCGTATGTCCATGCCGCAGAAATTGCAGGCTCATTTCGCCGAGGGAAAGAAACTGTTGGCGACCTTGATATTCTTGTCGTTTCCCCTAAACCAGAAAACGTCATGAAACAGTTCACGACAATGAGCGACGTCAAAGAGATCCTTGCGAAAGGCCTGACGAAAAGTTCTGTACGGTTGGGAAGTGGTTTGCAAATCGACTTGCGGGTTGTCGGGGACAAGGAGTTTGGCTCGGCAATGAATTACTTTATCGGCAGCAAAGAACATAACATTGAGTTGCGCAAGCTTGCCCTGAGTAAAGGATATACTCTTAGCGAGTACGGTTTATTTACGCTGAAAGGCAAGAAATGGGTTGCCGGGAAAACAGAAAACGACATCTATTCAAAGTTAGGGATGCAGTATATCGAGCCAGAATTACGTGAGAATCTGGGGGAGATCGCAGCAGCACAGAAACAGGCATTGCCCACGCTCGTAAACCTCAAAGACATCCACGGAATTTTCCATAATCACTCTACGTGGAGTGATGGCGCGCATT
>JACQNF010000029.1 GCA_016203215.1 Candidatus Woesearchaeota archaeon | reverse complement strand
GCAATAGAAAAATTATACGTCAAGTTAGGAGAAAAGAAGTTAGAGGATATTTTAAGAATACTCCCGCAAGACGTATCACAGCCATTTGCGCCTCGTATCAGTTCTCCGGTTCAATTAGAAGAAAAAGTAGGGGATTTGATGGTATTTTGCGCCCAAAGGTCGAATGGCAAAAGTAAATATGCGGCTGGAGGCGTATGAAAGTAAAGTTCGTTTTGACAAAAGGGGACGATATAGTCGTTGAGAAACAATACGCGGAAGAAGTTTTGCGTTCAGACAGGCAGATTGTGCTTCTTATGGACGAAAACGGGGTATGGACAGGCAAGGGCTTGAATAAAGCGCATATCGTCTCGATTATTCCGGTAACCGACCGCTTTCATAACTTCACCTCTCTCCCCCCAAAACCCGATATAAGGTTTATAGAAGAAAAAAGCGTTACTGGGGAAGTCGTAATGCGAGAACTCCATGAAACGATACCATCGCCCGAAACAGGAACGTGAAAGAGATGTGCAAAACGTCATTAAGACGTATCTTGAACTGAAACAGTTTCTTGTCGTGAAGTACCCATCGGTGGGCATTTACAAGAGAGACACAGGCAGTTATATCCCCTTGCAGAGACGTGGAGTGAGCGATTTACTGGCGTGCTCCCCCATCGGAGAGTTCGTGGCAATAGAAGTGAAAACAGGGTATAATAAGCCAACCAACGAACAAGCCCAGTTTTTAGAAGACGTGAATAAAAAAGGCGGCATCGGGTTCACTGCATATTCTTTAGAAGATGTCATAGATAAACTGTTTTATGCAAGTACCATTAAATACAAACGGCACAAAAACCGAACTCAAGCCATCGAGACAAAGAAGAACGATACGCCAGATGCTGTTGGCACGAAACTTGGTGTTGGCTGATGGCACGAAGACGCAGAAACAATTATTGATTGACTCCGGGTATGCACGTTCAACCGCTAGTTTTGAATCGAGAAAGATTATCGAGAGTGCAGGAGTGCAGGAGGCTTTGAAACTGTTAGGGTTCGATGAAGACAATGCAAAAAGAGTCGTGGGGGAGATACTGAACGACAATAGAAAAAGAGCACAGGACAGATTAAATGCGGCGGACAAAGTATTCAAGGTTTTCGGGACGTATGCCCCGGAGAAACGAGTTGAGATACAAGCCAGAGTGGATATAAAGGACGAGAAACTGGATGCACTTCGGCAAGAGTACGAAGACAGAATGCAGAAACTGTTGCAGAATCAAACCTGACGTTCGCAATGCAGGAAGAAAACAAAAACACCCGCCCGGCGGATGTCCCCACAATTTCACTTCCAAAGATTGTATCTTCTTTGAAACTGGAACGTATCAATGAAAACTGGTATGGGAGTTTATGGTGGTAACACGAGGAGCAATCGTACAGGCACAAGATTTATTTTACGATTGTACTTTTTGTTTTTATCGGAACGTCTATAATGCCTTCGTCAATGAGAGTTTGCGCTGTTCTGCCAAACCATCCCTGCAGTTTCCAGCACAATCCGGTGTCAACGAGATACTGCCATGCGGCAATATGCTCGTCCAGGGTTCGTGCATTGACGAATCCTTCAGCAAGACCCACAGCCTCGAAAGACGAAAGATTGACATAGAAGTCCGATGTTCGTGTGGTATTCATGATTTTTTTGCCGAGTTAGCCTTCCTGCAATAGTGGCAATCCTCATCATGCATAATGTTTTTATGCCCTGCCTCATGCGTGAAGCGGATGGCATCGAAACGAGGATTCGTAGTTCCAATCGTGCCAACGAATATGTCAATGAGGTTTTGAGCATGTCCTGTTGCCAACGTGTTATTGTTCTCGACACTTGACGCAATAAAATTGTTTATCGCATCAGCAATCAAGACGTAATCCTTTCTTGTCATGAAGTATAGAGTCCTGAACGACAGCCCTCGTGAAACCACAATAAACTCCCATATGTAAACGAACTATCGTACTGCCTTAATCCTACCCCTTATAACGTATGGTGTCAAGGATAAGTTATCCACAGCTTATAATAACCGTAAACCTAGTATGATATTAGCTTTTATAGCAGGCGTAATGCTAGGAAGCATGAGTGTACTGGCTTTATTGTTCCTGTATATTTTAGGATATTTTAAGGTGAATGATGTAGTAGTAACGTTAAGGACATTGTTAACGGAAAGTAACATTGTTAAGGATAAAACGGAAGCTTTAGTATTAGAGCCAATGACGGAAAAGGAACAGGAGGAGTATGACAATCCTGATAAAGCCAGCTACCTTAAGCAGTTACACACTTAGTATAACACACACCTAGTAATACACACCTAGCCTTACACCCCTAGGGTGAGGTGAGAATAACACTATGCGTGATATAGCCACCTGTAACAAGTGCAAAAGCAAACGGAACATTGAACAGGCAGGAGAGTGTCCTGTATGCAGATACGGAGACAAGGACTATCTCTACGTCCTGAAACAGAGAATACCGAAAAATAAAATATCGGAATACGTCCTGCATCAAGCGGAGAGAGAATGGCTAAGAGCCAAACAAGAACGTCTCCTGCTGGAAACAGGATGTTGATACAATGCAAGGGCGTCGCCCCCGCCTCCCTGAAGGAGAAAAGGAAGTTAGGGTAGTACCAATTCCTGTATCATCCGTTTCAAAAAGAGGCTCCAGCCAAAATATGACCACAGCAACAAAACGGTTCAAGCCCCAATACAAATGCCAAGAGTGCAGGAAGTTCGTAAATGCTTTGTACTCCTCGCCGGGGGACAAAAAGTGGAAGTGCGAACGCTGCAGATACGGCTCTGTTTCTTCTCGTAAATAGGGTTCCTGCGATTTTCATGCCGTAACGAAAATAAGTTCCCCTTCAACTTGCCCAGCTTTCCCCTTCAAATTCAAGAGTTAGGGGGTACGGCTGTGGTCTGTATCGTTTTTCCTTCAAACTCGTCTCCCAGACAGCATTATTTGCCAAGTACCCTTCAAACCGACTCGCCGGTGCCGACGAGCGGAACAAATATCGCCACGCTCAAATCTATGCCCCCCGAACAGGAACAAAGATTAAATAGCGTCTCGCAGGAACTGGCTCTGTTTCAAATGAACCAGTTGAAGACGAACGCCGAACTGGCGCGGCAATTTGATATTGCTTGGGCTGAAGCAAGTGGGGTAAGGGCGTCGTTTGAAGAACTGCACAGGCGGGTTTTGAGATTGGAACGAGAACTGGGAGAGTTAAAAGAGCATTTGACCGAATCCGTGCCTGATATTCCGCCTAACCCTTTCTCAAATCCTCCCTCGAAAAAGAGTTGGTTTGAGGAGATAATAAGTGGGTTACGAAGACGATGAGTTACGAAGAACGTGTTTTGAAAGAACTGGCTTCCCAAACGTTTGCCGAACGCCATAACGACAGAATGCGTGGAAGAGAACAGACGAAGAAGGCTGAAGAGGTTTCAAAACAGCCTGATGCCATACGCCATACTTTTTACTGCACGTATTGCAGGAAGGACTTTCTGGGAATTGGGGCGAAGAGAACGGCGGAGAACAGGGCGTGGTACGGAACACGACACGAATGCGGCAAGGAGTCAATAAGACGTATTACGTACAGAACGGAAGACGAGTATTACGACCTGTCAGAAGAGATACGCCTGCAACGCCAAATCCATTCGGACGACACCCTAGCCCCATTCGACAACCGATTCAGGCAGGTGTATGGGCAGACGAGGGACGAGGCACAAAGCGAAACGGAACAAAACGAACACGAACAGGCGGTTTTGTCAAAATTTATTGGCATGGAGTCGTCAAGACCAAGAGGTGTGAACAATGACGCTTGACGAATTTGGAAAAACGGTAACGTAATTAAAGCAGGAAGGGTTTTCAAAAAGAATGGTTCTGCCAAAGCCGAAAATAGAAGACGTTTCGATAATCGCATGGCTGTTTGACAACCAGTTTGTAAACGAGAAGGGGGAACTATTGTCTTTTAGGGAACACCCGTATCTGTTCGACATCTACAGGGACTTCTCGCCGCACCAAGCAATCAAAAAGGCGGCACAAGTTGGCATGTCGGTAACAATGGTTTTGAAGGCTCTTTTTATGGCAAAGACGAGGGGTTTGAACCTTATCTACACCCTGCCATCCGATGATGACGTTCACGAGTTCGTTCCCACAAAAGTTGACAAAATAATACAATCGAACCCGGCAATAGCGAATTTGCTGAAGAACGACAAGGTGGAGTTGAAAGAGATTGCAGGACGCTTCATCCATTTCAAAGGGACTCGCAGTAAGACCGCCCCGATTATGACCACCGCCGATTTGCTGATTCACGATGAGAAGGACAGAAGCGAACAGCCAATCATCGAACAATATGGGTCTCGTCTGGCACGTTCAGCGTACAAGGGGGTGTGGGCTTTATCCAACCCATCCACCTCCGGTTCAGGCATTGACATGGACTGGCAGGCTTCGGACAAAAAGGAGTGGTTTATCGTTTGCCCCACGTGCCAAAAAGAGCAATTTTTAACATTTGAAGAGAACGTATCGTACGAGAAGAAGGCGTTTATTTGCAAAGAGTGCGGGGTGGTGTTGTCGGATGCTGACAGGACGCATGGGAGATGGCAGAAGACATCCGAAGGCATTGTCTCCGGCTACCATGTCTCCCAGTTGATGTGTCCGTGGATTTCTGCGGAGCATCTTATTTACGAGAGAGAGACGAAAGGGAGAGAGTATTTTAATAATTTCATTCTTGGAGAGCCGTTCGATGTTACCGACATCAAAATCAGAAGAGAACTGGTTACCGATTTGTGGGTGCCGTACGAGCTGGAGGACAACGAATGGTTCTTGGGGGTTGATTCAGGCAAGACGAAGCATTGGGTTTTGGGGAACAAAAAAGGCATCAGCGATGTTGGGGCAACCGATGACTGGGAGGACGTGGAGTTTCTGATAACGAAATACAACGCGACCACGATTATTGATGCATTGCCTGATTTGACGATACCCGAATTGTTGCGGAGGAAGTATCCAAAAGTGTATCTGTGTTATTACAAGAGAGACCGGCAGAGAGCAGAATCGTTCTCGTTTGGGAAGTTGGAGAAAGACATTGGACTCGTCTTCGCGGACAGAAACAGGACGATAGATGCTGTGATTGATTCAATGGCTCGCGGGCAGTTCCAGATTGCGGTTACAGGAGAGAAGTTGAAACCGTATGTTGACCATTGGATGACGTTGAGAAGAACAAAAGAGATTGACCAACTGGGTCTCGACAGGTATGTTTGGGAGTCATCTTCCGGCATTGACCACTTTGTTCATGCAACCGTGTATTGGTGGATGGCAAAATCGAGAGGTCGTGGAGAGGAGTTCATGGAGAGAATGCAAGACGAGAGTCCTAAACTTATCGTGGAGACAAGCGAAGGGCCGAGAACAACATCATTACGAGCAATTTTAGACAAAGAACATGAAGACATTATCGGGATTAGCTGATAAAGAATTGGTACGAGCCATAGATGAACGTTGGAACGATTCAAGTTCTCTGTGGGAGAGGATGAAGCAATGGTCTGATTTGAACATCAAGTATTGGACGAATGATTGGGAAGACCCATTGAAGTCAGCGAGAAAAGTGTCGAGAGCAAAAGACAACCGTATTTTCCTCTCGATGGAACATGATGTGAATATACTGACAGGCAGACCTGCAAAACCTGTGGTTGTTCCAGTTGATGATTCGGACATAAACTCCGCAAAAGTCGCCCAAGGCTTGCAGTCCATTTTTCTTGAATTGTACCGTACCAGACAGGTAAAAAAGAAACTGAAAAAAGGGGTTCGTCATCTTCATCTCTATCGTTTGATTTGCCTGTATCCATTTTGGAACAACAAGATAAACGATGTGGATGTGCGTCTGGTTGACCCAAAGAAGGTGAGAATACCGAAGAACGCGAACAACGAGGAGGAAGCCGAATGGGTTGGGGAGGAGATAGAAGAGCCAATACAGATTGCGTTGGAGACGAAGTTTTCCGATGTGGAAGATGCTGTTTTGAAAGCATTTGGCGTGGACGAGAATCGTGCGGTAATCGTGAATCCGAAAGTGAAATACCAGATGTTCTGGACGGACGATATGGTTGTGTACAAGTTTCAGGGAACGATTCTGAAACGATTGCAAAACCCCACGTGGGATTGGCAGGGTCTGGTGGTTGAAACGAATGAACAGTTGAAATTGAACGAGTTGAAAGGCAAACTGCGAAGACCGTTTCTTGAGGAAGTGAAACAGAGTCAAACCAACAGAACAGTCAGCGAAACCAACGAGGAGGGCGTGGAAGAAACGAAGAGAAGGCCCGGAACGTTCTTTTTTAATCATTTCGACAGACCGAGAAAACCATACATTTTCGGGACTATTTTGGAGTTTGAGGACGGGCCGTTGGGAAGTACGGACTTGATACATCAATCCGCGTCTCTGCAAGACAACATAAACAGACGCAAGAGGCAGATTGAAGACAACTCGGAAGAGGCATCCGGCATTTTCCTTTTCGATTCCAAGACGTTTTCGAGAGAGGATGTGCAGAAGTTCTCCGCACGTGCAGGGTCTCGTCTGTATGGGTCGAACATTGAACGTGGCTTTAGACGAGACACCGGAAGAGAATTGCCAAGTTTCGTGTTCAACGATTTGGAACATTCCATTCGTGAATTGGACAACATTTGGGCAACCCAAGGGATAGTTCGTGGCGAAAGAGAGGGCAAGGAGACCGCCACCGGACGAGCCATTTTGAGGGAAGCCTCATTGGAACGAAGAGACGAGGCGGTTGACTTGATGGATTTCGTTTCGCAGGAATTGTACAACTGGTGGTATCAACTGATGAAACTGAATTATACCGAACTCCATTACGTCAAACCACTGGGATTTGAAAGAACGGAACGAACCATTGATTTGATGCAGGACGACTTCGAGGACGGGATTTCCATAAAAATTATTCCGGGACAAGTCGTTCCTGAAGACAAGATTTTCAAAATAGAGAGAGCACAGGAAGAAGTGAACTCCGGTCTTCTGTCCCCATTGGACTATCATAGAGAAGTCGGCAAAGAAGACCCGGAGGGCATCACGAAACGTTTGATTCTTTTCAAAGCAAACCCAGCTGCTCTGATACAGTTGTCCGAACAGGAGAAAGAGCAACTGCTCGTTGGGCAGGAAAAGAACGTGAGAGATATACGGCAATCAGGCTCTATTGCGGAGTTGGAACAGTTCCTGCGTTCCGATGAGTTCCAACAACTGCCGGTCGAAGAGCAACAACGACTCGTTGGCAGAGTACGCCAACAGATAGATGCGTTAAAAAGACAACAGCAATAACATGGCAAAAAAAGCAAAAGAGAAGAAGGCGGATGGAGTTGATGCCAAATGCGAAATATGCGGATTTGAGGTTGTAGTTCCTAATTTGCAGAAGAATGGCTGTCCGCATTGCGGTCGTGCAGGACTAAGAGCGAAATAAACGCAATACCAATATGGCTCAACACGGCAAATCACAAGCAATTTTGGAACGTGCAATGTCCGAGGTGCATAAGAATACTCCTTCGACTGTTAGGCGTGCCAAACACCTTTCCAAACAAGGGAAAGAAGCAATGTTGAGGGCGATTGCGTTTTCAAAAGCCAGAAAGTCCGGCGCGAATCTTCCAAAAAGATAAGAATTTTGGACTGTCCCTGTGTGCCTGCTAGGGGACAGTAATGAGTTCTTATCATCTAACGACCAAGTGTTTTTTACCAGTCGTTTCGTTTACGAAAAGACCAAGATGAAAAACACAGTCAAAAATGACAGACCCAGTACAGCCTCAAGACCAAGGCGCTGCGCCAGTTCAGCCGAACCAAGGCAATGCACCAGTCGTAACGGGGCAAGGAGGCGGAACGCCACAAGGCGGTGGTGGCGAACCCCAAACGTATGAACTCCCGGATGGGAGGCAGGTATCCGCCGAAGAGTTAGCTAGAGAATGGAAAGAGAATTTCCTTCCTGACTACACTCGTAAAAGTCAAGAATTATCCAACTTAAAAAAGACGCCAGATGGCGGTCAGCCACCGGTACAAAATCAAAACCCGTGGACTGACCCGAATTATGTGCCGAAAACGTGGGAAGAGATTTTTGCGGAAGTGGAGAAGCGTTTGGATACCAAAACTCAAGCTCAACGAGAGCAGGAATTGGTAGCCCAGAAAGAGAAGGAAGAACTGAATAAGCAGATTGATGCTTCCATTTTGAAAATCAAAGAAACTGACAAGACCTTGAACGAAGACGATATGTTCAGATACGCGGCTGAAGAAGCCAAAAAAGGAGTGCAGTATTCCACTGTGGAAGCGCTCTATGGGAACTATAAGCAGATTGAACAGGCTCGTCTTCAGGGGCAACGAGATGCCCTGAAAAACATCCAGAATCGGCAGGGTGCCGGAACTGGGGTTGGGTCTGGAGGCCCTCCGGGGTCTCAACCAGTTGATTTGAACGTTTTAAGGAAATCTCCTTCCATCGCTGATGCGGTACAAGACCATCTTCGCCGTCTTGGAATGTAATGACTTTCAGTGCTGTTGTTACCTCCGTTACAAAAGAGACAATTTTGCCTAAGGTCTTTGACCAGACCCTGAATGGCAACGTTGGGATTATGCGATTTTTCGGTAATGCTCTTATGTGGCGGTCAGGGTTCCGGCTTGATGTTCCAATTAAGACATCAAAAAATACTTTGGGTGGAACTGTAGGTGTTGCTGATAAACTCTCAACGGAGAGACAGAACACCAGAAACAAAATGCAGTTCAATCCGAAGATGATTACCAAACCGGTGGTAATCGCAGATATAGAATCTACTCTGAACAAAGGGGATGAACGTGTCCTCGAACTTATTGCGGTGGAATCAGAATCGGTTGCGATGGATTTATTGGATGATTTTGCAGACCAACTGTACACAGGAACCGGCACAGGCAACTCGTTTGATTCATTGCTGAACGCCGCAGATGACGGGACAAACTATACTTCATACGGCAGTTTGTCTCTTCGTACTGGTGCTGGAGTATTGGATGGATATTTGGCAACGTCGGTGGGAACATTGGCATTGTCGGATATGTCCACAGCATATAACTCCGTAAAGGTTGGCGGGAAACGACCAACTATTGCTCTCTGCAATGAAACGGTGTGGACAGCATACGAGGGCCTTCTGCAACCAACAGTCCGTGCAGGATACCAGATAAATGGTCTGCCGCAGGTAACGAGAACATCAACCGTAACATCTGCGAATGCTCTTCGTGGAGAGATTGGATTTGATTCTCTTTATTACCGTGGCACTCCATTAGTTGCGGACGAGAAATCCCCGGCACAGAAGATGTGGTGGATTAACGAAGACCACTTCAAGTTCTATGCGGTCAATATCGCCGAGGAAGGATACGAGCAACTGCAACTGACCCAGAACACGATTGATTCTCCGGTACAAGGCCCGTTGGGACGAGGATTCAATTTCCGAATCTTTATGGCTCCGGTTGACCAGTTGGCAAAGGTTGCGCACGTGGTCGTTGCTGGCAACTTCGTATCAACGATGCCAAGAACACTTGGGCAGTTGCAGGGAATTACTGGCTAAGGTTTTATCCTTTGACCTCGATGTTAACCAATTATGTGTCGGTTAATGATGGTTAACATACGGGAGAAGGTTAAAATAAAAAAAACAAATGTCAGCACCTCACCAATTTTTCCCATATTTCAAGTTCCG
>JACQNF010000025.1 GCA_016203215.1 Candidatus Woesearchaeota archaeon | reverse complement strand
CTTTAACAGACTCAGAGATAACAAGAGTTGAAGCACGATTAAGACCTCATCAGAGTTCTATGGCTGGATTTTTAGGCCAAAATGAAAGCTTGAGAGAGGTTATCCATGAAGATGCCGAAACTTTAAGAAAATTAGGCTTAACTCATGGACAAGTGGCAGATAAGCTTGAATATTTGGTAACGAATCCAAGAGATTCTCACGGTTTTAAAGTGGGAGAAAGAACTTATCGAGGATGTCAAGAAGATCCATTTCAAGATGGACGAAATTCGTCTCCCTATTCAAATGCTGATTTCACTGTTAAAAACTCTGCTGGAGAGACGATTAGCTTCCCGGGATTGATAATTAAACTCATAAGAGATTACCAGTTCTTTGAAGGAAAAGGGACTTCTTATAGATTAGACCCCCAAGAAGCAGTAAGGGTATTGCAGATAAAACCTGGGGAAGAATATAATACACCGCGATCCAGACCTGTGACTCAACCCGATAAACCAAAAATAGTATATCGTGGGAGATAGAAAATCTCGCCTCTTTCCAGAAACAGCTTTTTTCTGAATTGTATTTAACATTCACCACGCATACCCTCCACACCTCCATTTACATCCCCGTGACTCGTTCCAGTCTCAAAAGAGATCTCAGAACCCAAACGCCCTCTCGAACTGACGCATTTCCTGCAGTTTCTGGGCGAACTTGTCGCCTTTTTCCGTGATGATGATATAACTGTTATTGGTGTTCTTTTCACTTGCCGCTTCGCGCACAAACTCTTTCTCCACCAATTCATCGAGGTAGCCGCAGAGCTGGGTATACGACAGATTCGCTTTGTACATCAAGTGAGTCGGCTTGATCTTCCCGCCTTTCGCCTGGATCGCCGCAAGCATGTCCCCAACAATCTCCATCCTATTTCTTTTTCTTTCCATAGAAACGCACCAGTAAAAAAGAGGAGAGGAGGAGAACGTAGCCGATAAATTGAATCATTTCTGCAAGGACGTAGACAATCTTATCGATACTCAGAAGGATGAATGCCACTTGGCTTGCAGCGATCGTGCCGAAGCTCCAGGCGATCAATTTTCCGGCTTTATCTTTGGTTTGACGACAGTTGCAGATGTATCTCCAGACAAGCGGGAGAAGTAAAAATAACGCGGTAAGATGAAAGATATAGTATGCCTGGGATGTAAAATACATGGCAATGACTAAGAGATAGATGATTAATACATCAGTATACCATAGCTTATTTTCACTGTAGATTCGAAATAGGAGATAAAAACCCAGAAGCGTCAGAAAACGATAGATAAGTGTCCCAACGAGAAAGAGGGTGTCAGAATAATGGACTGTTCGAAAAGTCAATGCTAACGGCCCAAGAAAGATCGTATTATAAAATTGTTCATAGAGCGTGAAGTTGGTGACGATTTTAGAGATGAATGAGAGGGCAAGAAGAATGGTGGCTATCGAAAAATAAAGATGTTTTTTATGGCTCTTCATGAGACGATAATAGCGAAACGTAACGAAGGAGATGGTTAGCAGGACGATGATGCTGAAGATGTCGATAAGGATATCTCTTCCAGAGAACCAATGCGGGCTGAAGAAAATATTGATCATTTCAAGTATCTGAAGATTTTACGTTTAAAAAACTTATGTTATGGGGGCACAGAGGTGGATGGTGGATTAAGATGAAAAAAAGATTCTGGAGAACGAGGATTGTAAATCCATAAATATTAAAAAACAATACTATCATCCGTTCAAAAATGAATGATGAAGAAGAGATTCCTCAGTATGATTACGATGCCTTCTTCCGCGAAGAAGCAGGGCATGAACTAACAGAGCAAGACCATGAAATCGTTCGAAAACATCTTCTCAGAGAATTAAATGATCGCCATTTAGGAAACGAGGGCTGTCTTACCCACACAGTCAAAGGGGCTTTTGATGCATATTCTACTCATCTCTCTGAAAAAGAATTACGTCGTGTTTTCTCATCAGCAGCACAGGAATCGTTTGCAATCAGCCGCGAAAAAAAGCGCCAAGAAGAAGCTCGCCGTGCGCGCTGGCGGAAATTTGGGACGACAATCGCCGGTTTTATGCTAGCAGGTGTTTTTACCGGCACTGCCACAGCGGTCTATACCGCCTCCCGTGATCCCATTGTTGATCATGCACGATTACAATACGAGGAAAGAAAAGCAGAACTCGAACAGAGATTTTATGGACCATTAGATACGCTAACAACCATCTCCGCGCCGTCAACATTGAGCCCGTTGGAGCGAGAGTTATACCTTCTCTCCCTCTTTGATAAAGTCATGCTCAAATCGCCCAGATCATTATTGGAGAATAATCAAAAAAGTATCTACGATCAACGGATCGAAAATATTCATATCGTAGCTCGTGGGACTCTTGAGGATGAATTGTTGCTCTTGAAATACGATGCCACAGGAGGGATTGCAGAAGCTTATTTATTTAACGGCGATGGTTCTGATGATATGGAAGAATTCATTGATGACGCAGAGGCAGTTCTTTCTCTAATCTTCACGGAAGAACATCTCAATGTTGTCCGCCATCGACAAAAAACAATTTCAAGAATCAGACAAAATAGGATCGAATACGTCGGAGACGATATCAGCCCGTATCAGAAACATGTTTCACGGATTTTACAGGAATTTGGCACCCTTTATTCTCGCGGCCCAAATCTACCATAAAGAGTTCTTGATCTCACTCTTCCCCAATTTCCCATAAAGCATCAAAATAGTTCTTGAATGTCATGGCGATATCTTTTTGTTTGATGAGAATAGCAACGGGATCATGCATCCAGAGAATAATCGCCGCTTTGTCACCGTAGATATTCGTTGAGACAAGTGATGCAAAACGACTCGGAAGATACCGAACGCTCGCAAGAGGAACCGGTGTGGAATGCCGAGCACCAGCATATAAAGCATGCAGGCGAATTTTCCGCTTTATCCTTTTATTGGTGTAATGAGGGATGTAAAATTTCAACAATTCATTCGCGTGATGAGAAGCGCCGATGATATACACATCTTTACCCTCCGCGATTTGGTCCTCAAAGATTGTTTTAATACCTTCCTTTCCCCGATAAAAAACGGTCTCCTGCTTCTGTTTCTGCTCGTTGAATTTTGCCAAGAGCAAGGGAAGAATCGCATCGATCTCCACTTTCTCTCTTTCAATAATCTCTCGGACGCGCGTGGGATCCGCAGGGACGTAAAGCCGCTTCTCGTTTTCAACGATGTAGCTTGCAAGCCCTTTCTCGATCAGCCGGTCAAGGGCATCGTAGATGCTCCGCCGATGGATGCCCGTTTTCCTCGAGAGAATGCCAGCCTGGGCTTTCCCCAGCTCGACAAGCATGCTGTAAATCTTCGCTTCCGTAGACGTGAGTCCGACATGCATTAGTGCTTCATACATCTTCAAACAAATAAAGTCGAGAGTATATAAATATTGTGGTGATGTTCATGCCCACACCACCTATTATAGTTGTACCAAAAGATAGGAATAAAAACAAATCGGAGGCATAAACATGATACGACTACTGGATGAAATTCCACAAAAACAACCACTAATCTACCACCTCAAGGGAAGGGTAGAAGAAGACGACGAACGATTGGCCATCGGTGGGGTAGAAGTCCCCTGGAAGCTCGTTGCCAAAATGCGACGGAATAGCCGGAGCTATGACTGCCTGCAGGATATCGTAGATGAAAAAGATCTTTACCTTCGCGGGAGGGAGCAAGGGGGAAAAATAGAGTGGTTCGGCTTGGTTTCAGACCAATTCAGACCTATACCCGTAGAACACATCAAGGAAGTGCTGGAAGGTATCGGCAGACGAAACAGCGTTCGCTACGATGCCCAAAACGAGCGTTTCCAGATAGGTTATACCCTAAAGCAATCACCTACTGTGATGATTTATGTTGACTCTGGAGACTTTGGAACGTACGGGGGAAACGGTGAATCTGCTCAGCTCTATGGCGTGTCAATCGCGGATGAAGATCCAGTCAGCTGGACAATTTTCCAGAATCGACGAGAAGTAGAACGCGGCCAACGAGCGATCCATCGAGCATCTCTTCCCACGATCAATACGGTAGTCAGAAAACAGGTTGATTTTGCACGCCTTGTTGAACAGTCTTGGGAAGAAAACAAAACGAGAACGTACACTCAAGAAGAGATTGCGGATTTCGGATCAGCATATCTTCACCGTTGCGCGGCCGTCTTCGATGGAGTGTTAGCGCAGATGAACGGCTCGATCACGGGAGAGCAGCTTATTGCAACCCTGCACGAAGAAGCACGAAGGTACTCCAGCAGGAAACAATTTGGCTTGGAAGCGCTCGCTGGTGACTTGGTGATGTACGGTAAACCTGCGCAAGAACCGCAAAAACAAGAATCAACAAAGCAAGAACAATTGCGGTTTTCTTTTGGGTGATTTGTAAGGACGCCAACGAGTGATTTTTTTTATTTCATTTCT
>JACQNF010000024.1 GCA_016203215.1 Candidatus Woesearchaeota archaeon | reverse complement strand
CTTATCACAGCGATAAATGCGAACATTGAGCGGCACGGGAGGCTCAATGCTCCAGACCCGAAGATCAATTTTCCCTTCGCCGGCGGCGATATTGCCGCAGAACACTGCCAGTCCATTCGGCGGCGTTTTATCAACTGTACGGAGGTGTTGGATCATCTTTTCCAACGCGCCTTGAACATTCTTTCGGGTGGACGTGGATTTAATGTTAGAAGCAGTTCCCTGTTCTTCCGCAAGATGTTGGATGATCTTCGTCAAATCATAACCAGTGGGCACGTAGACGGAAACAAATTCTGTGTGCGGCGCTTTATATTGCTTTAGCTCGTTGACAATCTTTCTGAGATGCAGTTTCTGCTGGGCGGTAAGTGCCATTATTCGATGAAGAGTGAGGGGGCAGATTTATAAACATTTGGTGCTCAAAAAGTGATCATCAAAAATCAGACGCACTCTCCTTCTGTCAACACTTTTCCGGAAGGGCAATCAAGGTCATCAGTGTTGGATGTGTTTTCTGCTTTCTCCTCGGGGCGAACGCCTACGATTTGCCGAAACGCATTACCCACAAACGATGTAAACGTTTCTCCTTCGGGTAAATTATCCTTCAGGGAAATATACGAAATGTAGAAGCCTGCTAAGACCAATAACAACAGAACTGCAAATGCGAGAACGCCCTTTACCTCCGGTCTTATCTTCTGAAAATTCATCTGAAGTATAAAATAAAATTTAAAAATTTATAAATATTGGCATTTCTTGGGCATTTAGGATATTCACCGGAGGTATCGATAATGGATTTCCTTGAAAATTTGATGACTCGTGCTGCCAACGTTATACCTAACGTCCTGCCAGATTATACATTATACTCTCTTCCCCACGACAAAACGCTGGAATTGCCGCGCCTGAGAACATTACAGAATCCTGGTGATCGTCGCAGCTATCAGAAAGTAATTGATTGTCTCGGCGTTAAACCGATGCAATTAGAGGTCTATTCTTCCAATGCCTTTCTCCCTTTTATTCTACCTTCTGCTGATCAAGAGACGGGGCTGCCTTTATCTCTTACTACCTTCGAAATCAATCGTGAAGCTAGCCTCGAAGATGTTCTCTATGATTACATTGAAGGATCGCGAACGCGTGGCAATCCTGACGTTCTTCGTAATCTCCTCACAATCGGTCGGTTTCCTCGGAAAAAGGAAGGATTCTATCTTGGAAATGATTTTGAATTCTTTCCTTCCCATGATACACTCTATCCGCATGCAAGAAGAAATGATGTAATTATTACTAGCTCCGTTGAGAAAGTGGTTCTAAATCCAAGTTATGATTTACTTATCACGTTTCACGTCGATCATGGAGTTAATCTCTTACGCGAGATCATGTCATTTTCGCTGCGGTATTGGATCCATGATTCGTCAAGTAGTATCACTCATTCTAATAAGAGGCAGCGTCCTGTTCACGGTGAATTCATCGTTCAACGGGACAGGCGCGGGGGTCACATGAGGTATGGCGGCTCGGTTGGCTTCGTTGAACTTTCGCGAGGATGCAAATTCAAGCCATTTGCACGTTTTGATCAGAATGGCGCGTTGATTGACCCTTCCACTCAAGAATATCTTCGACCAAAAGATAATCCTCGAGGATCTATTCATTGCGATTTCAATAATTCATTAAAGAAGCTGGTGGGATTGATGTCCGAGGTCCATGGCTATTCTTTAGCCCAGCTTGCTCGCATTGATTATATGAAGGGGGAGTGAATTCATTCTTCCACGAGCTCATTTCCTCTCCGTTTCTTTCTGGATCTTAAGCGCCACTCGCGGCAAATTTTGGCTGGAGATCTGGTCGAAGACAATCACTGAATGACCTTTTTCCACTGCCTCAACTTGACAAATTTGAAAAATTTCCGCGTCGAGATTCTCTCTTACTTTCTCTCTGCTGTATCCACGTCGCTGCAGTCTTCTCTGCAATGTTTTGAGATTGGAATACGTCAACACTACACAGAGATCGACGATCTTTGGTGAGAGGTGGTGGGCAATATGCGAATCGATGACTAAAGGGGTGTCATTTTCCTTGCTTTTTCGGTGGACAAGCGTAGTTACCTTCTGAAGATTCAAATTATAACATTTCTTTTTTCGGTTATACCCTTCTGAGAGTTCTTTGTAATACTGGTGGAGATCAAGCCTGCGCCAACCATATTTTTTCTGAAGAAATTGTGCTGTTCTGGACTTGCCGACACCAGGAGTACCGGTAATGACTACTATTTTTGCCCTTCTCTGTAACTGTGCCACAAGTTTTTCTCCTCTTCACCAGGGCATTTAAATGTTCTTCTGTTGTTTCTCCCGCTGGCGGTGGAAGACGTGGTGGCGGTGGAGGAATTTCTTGACTAAGTGCTTGTGGAGGAATGTCTCCATCACTAAGATCACCACAAAGAGAACAATCGCGTACGCCACGAGTATTCCAATATCTAGGAGATTCTGGCCAAGCGACGAGCCGAAGAGGAAAACCTCTCGTACTAATTTTTCAGAGAGCACAAATGGGTTGAACTCAGCAACGCTCCGAACCAGCGGCGGTACAGCTTCCAATGGCAAGATTATTCCCGAGAAAAGAAGGAATACGCTCCCTAATGAGATCGACCCAAGATTCGCTGTTTCCTCCGAGGTGAAAAGATAGCCTATGACCATGCCGATAAAAGTAAATACTGATGCGCTGATAAAGAGGATCAACGCTACCGATGCTAAAGATCCTAATGAATCTTTGATGAAGAAAAGGGAAATCCCTAAAATGATGAGGATCTGAGCGATGATCAAGACGATGTTTGTCACGTAGACGGATGTGATAAATGTAAACTTACTTACGGGCACGAAAAAGTTGCGGAGGAACGCCGGGCTGTGCTTTTCCAGCATGACTAGCGTTGTTCCGAGTAGCATTGTGCTAAACATGATTACCAAGACCAATAACGCAGGGAAGAGATAATTAAGGTATGTTCTTTCACCGCTGACTTTTTCAATCTTCGTGACAAGTGGCGATGTAATCGTCTGGGCATCAGTTACTTTTAATGAATCCAGTTTTCCTTGAAGTTCACTAATCGAAGCCTGCATCGCATCCAAAGCAGTGTTGACACCTTGGAGAGTGCTTGAAGATGAACTTAACGTCTCTGTTGAAGAGCTGACTGCAGATGCTGCTATACGAAGCTTTTCTTTTACCGTTTCAAGGTCAGCGTGGAGATTCGTGAGGAGATCTCCCGTTTTGGAATCGAGCAAGCTGTTTATTGTATTCGTTGGCGCGGCTAATGCGGAAATAATCTCTTCTTTTTCAGTCTCTTCCAGAGCAGAATCCTTCACTGCGGCGACAGCTTCTGCAAGCTTCTCTTTGGTGTTCGTTAATGATTCCGTGATACTGCTTCCATTTACTGAATAAACGGTCTCTGGAGCTTGGAAGTCAATCCCTCTGAGGCTTTCGGCAACAGAACTGGTACTTTGATCTGCGGCAGTTGCTTTTTCTTTTGCAGAAACGATGTTGGTGGTTTGTGTTGAAAGCTGGTTTCGCGTATCTTCTACCTTTGTGAGCAGGTTCTGTGTCAATTCTTGGGAAATTTCTTGTGACTTGATATTAAACTTGTTCTTGACCGTCTCTTGTACCATCCATACTAGATTAATCCTGCTGGGATCAACATAAAATGTCACTTCTTTCCTTGCGTTATCTTGCACTTGAAGATTTTCAGGTAAAGAAATACACGTATGGACAGAACCACTTTTGATGTCGTCAACGCATTTTTCAATACTCTCTGGATACTCTCTGATAGTGAATTCTTCTTCTTTCAAGAGTTCCGTAAATGCTTTAATGTCATCTGTAAACTGGGGAGCGTATACTCCCACCACAATCCCAAAATTATTGGATGTGTTATATGAAAGACCAAGGAGGAGAATCAATAACAGCGGGGCAAAAATCACGATCAGTGCTGACCACTTTGCGCGGAGCAAGAGCTTGATATTTTTGACAGTAAGTAACCAAATTGCCGCCATAGTCGTCGCCTCTTTTTTTTTGTTGAATCTGCGTGAAAAACAATCCCACGCAACCCATTACTGTTCTTATTATTGTTCTGTGCTCGTCGCAATCTTTTCAAATATCTCATGAAGAGATGGTCTGCGCAGGTCGAGATCGTGCAAATACAAGTTTTCTTCTTTGATAATTTTGATCAGATTTGCCATCGTGCTTTCTACATTTGAAGGGTAGATTATTAAGGAGTTCCCTTTATCCACAATCTTTTGGATTGGAAGAACCTTGAGCTTATCAATGAGCATTTGTTTTTGTTCCACCGATCGAACTCGAATCGTGAAGTGGTCTTTGAGGTATGGTTTTCGCACCTCTTCGAGCAAACCGTGACTGTGTACTTTTCCATGATGGATGATTGCAACTTTATTGCAGATATTCTCGATGCTCTCTAAATGATGGGATGCGATGATAATGGTCACTCCTTGCTTGTTCACTTCTTGAAGAAGATGGATAATCTCACGCTGTAAGATCGGATCAAGGTCAGAAGTGGGCTCGTCGAGAATCAACAACCGCGGCTTGTGGACAAGACTGCAAGAAAGGTCAAGTCGCTTTTGCATCCCTCCTGATAGCTGTTCTGCAAGGAAATTCTTGTAATCGATAAGATGGGTAAAGTTCAACAGGTTCCGGATGTTTGTTGCTAACGTTTGCTTATCTATATTATAGAGTCTCCCAAAATGCCATAAGTTTTCCTCTACTGTTAACTTTGGATACAGAGAATTGTGTTGCGGCGTATATCCTATGTGCCGCTTGATCTGGGAGAAATGGCGGTGAAGATCTTTCTCTTTTGTGCTGCCTTGAGGCGAATATACCACTTCTCCTTCTGTTGGTTCGATGAAACCGGCAATGAGATTGAGAAGTGTCGTCTTGCCGCTGCCTGATTGGCCGATAACTCCAAAAATATCCCCCTCATTAATCTGTAGGTTAACATTCTGGAGAACGGGGCGTTTGCGGTACTCTTTCGTCACCTCTCTTAACCGGATTAAATTCACAAGATGATCATCTCTCCCAGGTATATAAATTTTTTGAAAATGTGTCTGTATTTAGTTCGCCATCGTGGCGTCGGCTTTTTCCACAAAGCCATCGCTACCGGCTCTGTAGAAAAAGTCGCCGCCGCGGCCAAGAGGCAGAATGGGAACTACGATTTTGGGTAAATTATTGGTGCCGCTCATCGATCAAT
>JACQNF010000021.1 GCA_016203215.1 Candidatus Woesearchaeota archaeon | reverse complement strand
GTCCCCTGCCTATTTTGACACGGTAGTGCAGTGTCTGTAGAGATTTTTTGGAGGTATTATTTTTAAATCACTCTTCATTTTAATGAAGAAAATGGCAATCGACTTTTTTGTCAAGAAAGAAATTGGCGAAGCGGTCTATCTTGGGATTCTTGGCACAGCTCGGCATCGTGAGCCGCGCTATGTCCTCGGTTTAGAAACCATGTCCTCGAGCGGTTCTGAAGTTTATTTTTATCCGGAGTATTCTCTGGAACATTCTTCGGCAGATTTGTCTGCTCAAGAAGCAATAAGGTTATATCTCTTGATAAAATCTACAGAAGAATTTGAGAAAACGATCAAGAAAGAGAGGGGGGAATGAAGCATGACAACGATGAAAACATACATTAGTGCTCTTGGTTTAGTCGGTCTTTTGAGCGGGTGTGATGAGAATAAGATTATCCCTCGTGATGAATGTCGTAATGGCGACCTCACGCTGAGAACAAGTGTTAACCAGAGATTTATGGCTACGAATAGTTGTTTAGTTTCCATCTATCGTGGCGATCAACTGATTGGAGAAGTAGATGTGTTTAGTCGTGGTCTTTACTTATCTTGTGATTCTCCGTATTCATTTAACCGAGGAGCCTGTGCTTTCGTCGAAGATGGAGAAAAACCATTAAGCAAGTGAACTTCTCTGTTTGAATTGCTTGGCAGATGTGGCCACTTTGGCCTTGTCTACCGTGATAGCGAACTAAATACAAACCCGTCGCCAGAATCTTTTTAAACAACCGCTGATTCTCACACAGGTATGAGATTTGAGCAGTATACTCCCCAAGAGTTAGAGACCGAAATTCTCTCGTTCTGGAAGAAAAACAAAATCCTCGAGAAACTGCGCAAGCACAACAAGAAAAGTCCAACATTCTATTTTCTGGAAGGCCCTCCGTACACTTCAGGCCACATCCATCTAGGCCATGCGTGGAATATGGCGCTCAAGGATCTTGTTCTTCGATACAAGCGGATGCGTGGTTTTGATGTCTGGGATCGAATGGGCTATGACATGCATGGTCTGCCGACAGAACAGAAAACGATGGCACGGTTGAATCTTAAAAACAAAGAGGAGATCGAACAGTTTGGCGTGAAGAAGTTCACTCAAGAGTGCAAGAAATTCTGTCAAGAAATGATGGAGAAGATGAACGAGGATTTTATCCGTCTTGGCTCGACACTTGATTTTTCAAATCCCTACCAGCCGATCACGCGAGAATTCATGGATGCAGAATGGTGGCTGATCAAGAAAGCCTACGAGAAAAACCGCCTTTATCAAGGTCTGCGGACGATGCACTGGGATGCCGCGACACAAACGGCTGTCGCGAAACATGAGCTCGAATACAAATCTATCAAAGATACTTCCATCTACGTTAAATTTCGTGATGCGATGCACCCTCAGACTTTTTTCGTCGTCTGGACCACGACACCGTGGACTATCCCTCTCAATTTAGCAGTGATGGTCAATCCTGAATTGGACTATGTTGAAGCCCGTGCTGGTGCGGAAAATTGGATTGTCGCAAAATCGCTTGCTAAAGCAGTATTACTGAAAGCAGGGATTGATACCGTTGTGGTGGTCAAAGAGTACAAAGGAAAAAAATTGGAAGGAAGAAAATATATCCACCCCCTCCCTATCCGGCAGTATCTACCTTTAGAGCTACAGCATAACTCTCGGTTATTCTCCGTTCTCTTGAGCAGCGAGTATGTCGATGATTCTGCAGGAACGGGCATTGTTCACTGTGCTCCCGGATGCGGGCCGGAGGATTACGAGGTTGGTCATCTCTATCATCTTCCTCCGTTCAACTGCGTCAATGAGGCTGGTTTTTTCGCCAATTTTGGTCCGTTCAGCGGTTGGAAGGCGAAGGCAGATGACTCCAAATTTATTGCGGCGATCAAGGATGCAGGCGCGCTAATCGCCAAGGAAGCATACGTGCATGACTATCCCTATGGTGAACGCAGCCATGAGCCGGTGATCTTCCGGACGACAAAACAATGGTTCTTTAAGGTTGAAGATCTCAAAGAGAAGATGCTTGCGGCAAATGCAGGAATCTCCTGGCATCCGCAAAGCGGCAAGAATGCATTTAATTCGTGGCTTGATAATCTTCGTGATAATTCCATCACCAAACAGCGTTACTGGGGAACGCCTGTGCCGATCTGGCAAGCGGAAGATGGAGATGTCATCGTCGTGGGAAGCGTTGCTGAGCTTGAGCAGTTGTCGGGGCAGAAAGTGAAAGAGATGCATATCCCACAGATCGATGAGATTACCATCACGCGAAATGGCAAGCTCTATACGCGTGTGCCGGACATCCTTGATGTGTGGATTGATGCGGGAACTGTCTCGTGGAACTGTCTTGATTACCCTCGTAACGAAGCTACATTTAACCGGCTGTTCCCTGCGGACTTCATCCTCGAAGGAAAAGACCAGATTCGTGGTTGGTATAACCTCTTGATGGTTGCCTCGTTCTTGGCATTTGATCGGCCATCGTTTAAAGCAGTGTACATGCATGGCTTCGTGACGGATGTTAACGGGGTGAAGATGTCAAAATCAATCGGTAATATCATTTCGCCGTACGAAGTCATCGACAAGTACGGTGCAGATGTCCTACGGTATTACACCTGTCAGACGAACGCCGGAGAGGATATCAACTTTAGCTGGGAAGAATGCGTTGTCAAGCAGCGTAACCTGTCTATCTTATGGAATCTTCATAAATTGCTGCTGAACCTTGCCGAGGAAATGAAATACAATCCGTTTGCTCAGAAGTCAGCGAAGAAAATCAAAGATTTCGGTCCGGAGGAAAAATATATTTTCTCCCGTTTACACAGCACGACAAAGACGGTTACGGAATTGATGGAATCGTATCGTCTCGATGAAGTTGTTGCTCCGTTAGAGAATCTGTTTCTCGATGTGAGCAGAACCTACGTCCAAATGGTGCGAGATAAAAGTTCCATCGGGACGGCAGATGAACGTGAAGTCTGCGCTTATACACTTGGCCACGTTTTGCTGGAATGCCTTCAATTATGTCATCCTGTTGTTCCGTTCATCTCGGAGGCGATTTTTCTCAATTTGAAAGAGGCTTTCAAGTTGAAGGAAGAGAGTATCACCCATTATTCTTGGCCAGCAGTAGACGAGGCTGTGATTGACCCTGTTTTGGAAGGGCAGTTTGATATTGTACAAAGCATTATTACTGCCGGCTTGGCGGCGCGAGAAAAGGCAAAGTTAAGTTTGCGCTGGCCAGTGAGCGAAATGATCATTGGCAGTGAGCAGAAAGAAATAAAGCATGTTGTCGAATCATTGCAAAATATTTTGAGATCGCAGCTTAATGCAAAAGTTGTTCGTACTGCAACTGCTGTGCGAGGAATGAAGCAGAAAGTAAAGCCGGAGTACGCAAAAATTGGACCAGCTTATGGAAAGTTGTCCACGGGAATTATCACTCGCCTTACCGTTGAGAGTCCCGAAACGATTTTGAAGCATCTCGAAAAAGAGGGAGTATACGTCTTCACCGTCGATTCGCAGGAAGTGAGGGTGACACGAGAAATGGTCTCTATCGAAACCTCTGTTCCCGAGCCGTATGTCGCAGCGGAGAGCAACGTTGGTTTAGTCTATGTCAACACGGAACGGACTCCTGCATTAGAGGCAGAAGGATTTGCGCGAGAGATCACTCGGGTGATTCAAAATGCGCGGAAAAATGCTGGCTTGCAGAAGAGCGATGAGATCGAACTTGTATTATCCGTACGCAAAGAACTGCAATCTTCTTTGAAACCGTGGACTGCCGATATCGAGGAAAAAGTGGGTGCTGTGGCATTTGATATTGTCACTGCTGATCCAGTCAAAACCTATGAATTTATTCATGATTTTTCCGTCAAGACCGAAAAAATGAAGATATGGTTAAGGAAAGTATAACCTGGAAGGTGTTTTTATGAATCCCTTTGATAATGATCTTCTTACCCTGGACCCCGTTAAGCTCAAAGCGGAACTTCTTCGTTTACGGCAAGGTATCCGGGAGCATCGTGATGAGAAAGGCCATGGCCGCTGTTGGCTTGATGATCTGCGGTTATACGATCTTCTCCCCGAGAAGTTACCGGCAGACACGACCTTGCCGCCGCGAGAAGAGTTTCTGGAAAATTGCGCACGGTT
This sequence comes from Candidatus Woesearchaeota archaeon, assembly GCA_016203215.1. Classification (GTDB taxonomy): domain Archaea; phylum Nanobdellota; class Nanobdellia; order Woesearchaeales; family GW2011-AR9; genus JACOZP01. The sequence goes on along the minus strand of JACQNF010000021.1, from coordinate 1,869 downwards.
TCATGAAACAAGACAAGGAAAAAAAGAGTTTTGGAAAGAAGAAAATATTACGGGGGGACGTAATCCCTCAAAGCCCTTTTTGTCCGCAAACATTATTGGTGTGCGTGATGTTGAGAGCGCAAGAATTTGGTATGCAGATGTCTTTGGAATGGAGCTCGTGACGCTGAAGCTGCCGTATTTTTGTGAGATGAAGTTAGGCGATGCCTCTTTCTTAATCGAGAAGCATAGTCTGGAACGCCCTCTCGGTTTTCAAGATATTCCTACCGGCGTAAGAGTTTCCGCGATCATCGGCGTGGACGATATTAAAGCATTTATTGATATTGTCCGAGAGAAAGGCGTTACTGTTGTTCACAACCCCGTGCAGCAAGCGTGGGGCGGATGGAATGCCGTGATCCGCGATCCGGATGGAAATGAATTTGTCATCGATCAGGATGAGTGAGTTTTGATGATTGTGTTTTTGCCTGTCGCAACGATGAACTAAATACCCACTATGTGTGTTTCTTCAATCAATCTCTTCTTCATACCACAATGGTTCTCTCTGCCGTTCTCTTTGCCACATTCGATAATAGAAGCTCTCCTTAAGTTGCGCGAGACTATCAATGTCACCAAATAGTATTTAAATAAACCGCGGATTAATGTCGCTTATGTTAACGCCATCAGCAAAAGCAGAACTGGAAAAACAGCAATATCGTATCGTCGGCGACCATTCGGCCGTCAAAACCTGCGGCTGGACTAAGAACATGATTAACGGCGAAGGCGGCTGCTACAAGCTCAAATTCTATGGGATCATGAGCAACCAGTGTATGCAGATGACCACTTCTATCAGCTGCGCCAACCGCTGTACTTTCTGCTGGAGGGGCTACAAAGCGCCGGTTTCGAAAGAGTGGAAGTGGAAGGTTGACGATCCGGAATTTATTTTTCAAGAAAGTGTCAAAGCGCACCACAATCTTCTTGTCGGTTTTGGCGGCTCGGCAAAAGCAAATAAAACCGCCTTTGCCAAATCTAAAGAAATAAAACATGTTGCCCTCTCTCTTACAGGTGAGCCGATTATTTATCCGCGGATGAATGAACTGCTCGATATTTTTAACAAAAATGGTGTTTCCACGTTTCTCGTTACGAATGCACAATACCCGGAGCAGATCCGTGATCTCCATCCGGTGACTCAGCTGTATATCAGTCTCGATGCGCCAGAGAAAGAACTGCTGAAAGAAGTTGACTTGCCATTGTTTCCTGATTATTGGGAACGTCTGAACATGAGCTTGGAGTATTTATCCCAGAAGAAACAGCGGACATGTATTCGTCTGACAATTGTTAAAGGCGTAAACGACTCTCTTCATGAGAAATACGGAGAGATGATCCTCAAAGGCATGCCCGATTTCATTGAAGTAAAAGCATACATGCACGTTGGTCCCTCAACCCAGCGCTTGACGAAAGAAAACATGCCGCTTCACGAGGAGATTGTTGTCTTTTCCAAAGAGTTATCCACGTCGCTCCCTGGCTATGAAATTGTCTCTGAACATATCCCCTCCCGAGTCGTGATGTTTGCCAAGAAAAAATATCAAAAAGAAGGGATATGGTACACCTGGATTGATTTCCCCAAATATCATGAACTCGTCAATTCGGGGGTAGAATTTACGTCCGATGACTATTGTAAGAAGACTCCCCAAGTTGGATTGAGCGGTAAAGGGACGATCGACAACATGCCAGAAAAAGTACGAGAGAAATATCTTAAGGAACATCCTGAAGCGTATGCTTTTGTTGATGAGAAAACCCAAGAATTGGATTTTTATGGCCCATAACCATAACTAACCATATAATCTCTCTTGTTTTAGTTCTCTTGTCTGTGTCGAGGTTCTATTAATATAAATG
>JACQNF010000020.1 GCA_016203215.1 Candidatus Woesearchaeota archaeon | reverse complement strand
GGTAATAAGTGATAATCATGGTAGATATTTTAAAAGAAGTTATTAAAATGCTTCCGGAAGGCAAAATTTCCGACGCTGGATTTGAAGGAGCAAATATCGTGCTCTACACGAAAGATAAAGACTATTTCTTTGACAATCGAGGCACGATTATGAATGCAGTGAAAGTCGTGAAGAAACGAATTGAACTGCGACCAGACCCTTCTTTGTGTCTCCCGCAAGAAGAAACAGAGAAAATAATCCATCGAATCCTGACAGATGAAGCAGGCGTCAAAGAATGTATTTTTGACTCGCATCGATCTCAAGTCATCATCCATGCAGACAAACCAGGACTCGCGATTGGACGACAAGGAGAGTTACTTCGTGAAATTGCGCATAAGACCTTCTGGGTGCCACAGATCAAACGCATGCCCCCTATCCGCTCAAAATTAATTGAGAGCATTCGTGCTGTCCTCTATGAGAACTCAGAATATCGCAAGAAATTTCTCGATAAAACCGGGCATCGTATCTACGACGGCTGGTTGCGAGAGAAAAAGCATGAATGGGTCCGGCTCTCGTGTCTTGGTGCATCTCGTCAAGTAGGTCGAACGTGTTTCCTTCTCCAGACTCCCGAATCACGCATTATCATCGATTGTGGAATTGATCCTGGGGAAGAAGGTACCGAAGCATATCCTTTTCTAGATGCACCCGAATTTAATATCAGTGAAATTGATGCTGTTGTCGTCACACATTCACACTTAGACCACTCTGGACTCATCCCCTACCTCTTTAAGTTTGGCTACCGCGGCCCAGTATATTGCAGTCCACCGACACGAGATGTGATGGCGCTCCTTCAGTTAGATATGATCAAAATTCAACGCAATGAAGGAAAAGAACCATTGTACGGAACAGAAGAAATTCGCCAGATGGTCCTTCACACCATCGCCATCGAATATGGAGAAGTAACAGATATTACTCCCGACATCCGCTTGACGCTCTACAACGCCGGTCACATTTTAGGGAGTTCAATTGTTCATTTTAACATCGGAAATGGCTTGCATAATTTCGCCTACACTGGTGACTTGAAATACGCAAGAACAAATGTCCTCGAGCCAGGAAACACCCAATTCCCGAGGATTGAAACCTTGATGATCGAATCAACATACGGTGGAAAAGATAATATTATGGCCGAACAAGAAGCAGACGAATACATGACTAAAGTGATCGAAGATACATTTAAAGCCGGCGGAAAGGTCTTGATTCCCGTACTGGGCTCAGGCCGTGCTCAAGAAGTGATGGTCATCGTCGAGCGCTTAATGCGTGAAAAACGGGTACCCGAAGCGCCGGTCTACGTCGATGGGTTGTTATGGGATGTCACGGCAATTCACACCGCATATCCAGAATATCTTAATCGCACATTACGCCAACAGATCTTCCAGGACGAGAGCAACCCGTTTTTGTCCCCCATTTTCAAGAAGATCGGTTCAAAAAAAGAACGAGAACAAGTCATTTTGGAAGAAGGTCCTTGCTTGATCCTTGCCACTTCGGGGATGTTGACCGGCGGACCATCGGTAGAATACTTAAAAGGTCTCTGTGAAGGAAGCAAGCATGCCATCATCTTTAGTTGTTATCAACCACCAGGAAGCTTAGGACACCGCATCCGATCAGGAGAGAAAGAGATCATGTTAAAAGAGAATGGCAAGCCAATGCTCTATAAGATCAATATGACCGTCCATAAGGTAGAGATTACAAATCACTCCGATCGGCGCCAGTTGATGAATTATGTCAAACGCTGTAATCCCCAGCCGAAAAAAGTCATCGTTGTGCACGGAGAAAGTTCTCGCTGTCTTGATTTAGCATCCTCTATTCATAAGACCTACAAGATTGAAACAGAAGCGCCAAAGAACTTAGAAGTGATTAGGATACGCTAACCAGAAAAAAAGAAAAGATCAATTTTGGATAGCGGGAACTTCTTCCAGTGCCGACTCTGGGTCTTGGTTTTGAGAAACAGATGATTCGCTTTGATCATGCTCTTCTCGAGAATCATCAACCTCGAGATTCTCTCCAACTCCAGGACGAGCGGCATCAGAACCTTCAGATTGCTCTCCATTTTTTTCGTCAGAGCTGCTGCTTTCAGAAGAGCTCGATGGCATACCGTCTTGTAAAGATTCTTTATTCTTATCTTGTTCTTCTGTCGCTTGCCGATCCTCTGCCCCATCTTTTAATCTAGAATTATCTTCGGACCATTCCTGCTCTTCTCTCGGAGGGAAATCATCTCGTGATCTGCCTTGTGCTTCGTTGTAAAAATCTTCGAAACAGCGAATCTTCTCTTCCTGATCTTGGAGAGCATGACAATCTCTCCCAAACTCTTCAATTCTTTCAGGCTTGCCACCCCATTCTTCTTTTTCAGGGAATTTTTCCCCAAATTCCGTCTCCATATATTCTCTACATTGTCTCATCTCTGTAATTCCTTTCTCGGTGCACGGCGGGGGAAGAAATTCAGCTTTGTCATCGGGAGAAAATTGTCCTCTCTGTTCTTGTTCAAAATACTGTTCACACCGATTCTGATCTGCATATTCCAAACAGCGTTGCATGAATCGCTCTCGATGTTCGCCATTAAAATTGCCTTGCCCTTTCCCCTCCAATTCCTCTCGTTCAGAAAATTCTTCTCGTGATTCTTCAAATTCCTGCATCAAATCTTCGAATGCAAAATAGAGATACTCAGGGACGTGTTTCCGAAAGTCAAACTCCTCTCCGTTATCCATCTCTTTACAGGCCACAGTGTCGCCTTGCTTGCAGCTGAACGCCCTCGAGCTTTCACGGATACAGATATCTTCAAATGATTGGACATCCATGCCTTTGCAATCACATTTCTCTCCCTGCGTCTCAAAACATTCCCGTAATTTCGCGGCAAAGACTCGGGCATGTCCTTCCTGCTCTCGGGTTAATTTTTGGTCTAGCTTCTTCTGCCACTGCGTTGATGCAGTTTTTTTACAGGCGTTCTCATATTCTAATGGATCGAGAGTCGCTAACGTCTCACACAACTGCTTGATTTTAGTTGAAAGCTGAGCAGCAAGGGCAATACGTTCTTCTTGTTCTAATACCACAGCAACATCTCTTTTGAACTGGGGGAGATCCACAGAAAGATCCTGGAGTATTTTTTCTTGAGATTGAGACACTTTCTGGATAATCTTCTCCATTTCAGGAGTGACTTCTTTCTCCAGAACGGTTCCGTACTCTGCGGCATGTTCAAATGCTTTTTTCATGTCTTCCGCATTATCAGTTTTCGCTAACGCCTGTGCTTCAGCGATTTTTTCTTGGCGGTACTCTAAAGCTCGTTGAGGGTCATCGCCTAATCGAACTTTCTCAACAAAAGTGTCCAGGATATAGAATGGACTATCCGGCAATATTCCCGGATCAATGGTAGATTCCACCACGGATTCTTCCGCGGCAAGACCATTTGTCATCAAAAGCAGTGTCAACAACCCCAAAATAATATTCATTCTCATACAGCATCTTGCCGTTCTCTCGTATTTAAACTTTTACCCAGTGAAGAAGAGAATGATTTAAATAATCACGAAAGACAATGTTCCCATGCCAGCGAAAGAAATCAGTCTAGAGCATGCTAAATCTGATAAGCTCTTCTACCTCGTTGCCAACGTAGTCATTTATCGCAAAGAAGATGGACGTTGTTTAATCCTCAAGCGAAGTTCGTCTGAAAAAGTTCACCCAGACAAGTACTGTGTTCCCGGTGGAAAATTAGAGTGGAAGGACCTCCCTGTCGCCCAACCGACGAGGAGGAATGGGGATGTTCTCGATTATGAAAACGCGCTCGAACTCTTGTTAGAACGAGAAGCGAGAGAGGAAGCCGGCGTTGAGCTAGAACTCAGGGACGGATTGAAATACATCAACAGCGTCGCGTACATTCGACCGGACGGCATCCCTGTCCTGCTGGTGAAATTCGCAGCGCTCTATAAAAGTGGAGAGATTAAATTAGAGCGAGGATCTTTCACGGATTATGCCTGGGTGAATACAACGGAAGTTAAACAGTACAGCTGTATCCAAGGCATTCCTCAGGAAATCGCCAAGACGATTGAGCTGTTTGGAAAAAAAGAATAGAAAGCGCCAGCGCCCGGACATTCAGAAAACAGTGTTTCTCACACGATTCTCATTCGAACCGGGAATCCCAGAGGGACAGGTTGCCTTTGCCTTGTCGTAGACAAGATTCAAGACCTGCGCAATATTCCCCAACAAGGAACCCGAAGGCTCTCTCGCTGCCGGGTTATGCGACGCTGGCACAACAGCATAATTGACCATTTGT
>JACQNF010000028.1 GCA_016203215.1 Candidatus Woesearchaeota archaeon | reverse complement strand
CGATGAACCAACACTTATCGGTCGTGAATACACCGTTGGTTCAGAAAAAGATGTCTCATCTCTTCTAGGCCAGGTATGTGCATTGACCACAGTATCAGAGAAAGAATATTACAAGTGCGTGCGGAAATTGCCGGCAGGTTATTCTTCGCTGGGCGTCGAGTTGAAGAAAGAATATCTCCCAAACAAGGATACTCTCTTTTCGTTTTCGTCGCCTTCCGTAAAATATACATTTGCGCGGCAAAACCGCCCTCCTGCGTTAGATTATATCTCTCGGCTCTCCTGTCCTGCGGGAGAATACGATTACCTCGCAATACAAGATGAAGAGGGTGCGTTAGGAACAATTGATATTACTACAATGGCGCGAGATCCTGATGAACAAGCTCCACTTACAAATGTCGTTGCCGATTCGTCAACTCTGCTGATAGATGGGGATAATTCGCCAGGCCGTTTCTTTCAGGAGAATCCTCCTGTGGGAAGATATAACCTTATTGCGACGGCTTCTGATGGTATACTGCAGGATTCTCAATCAGTCCGCATCTTGGTGGATAATCCAATCAAATCCACTATTGATGTTCATCATAAGTATGATAATCTTCCCTTGAGATCTGAAGGAGGGCTTGTTTTGGTTTCTCCCGAAGACGAGATTGTCGTAAACGTCGATCTGCCAGAGAGATCACTTTCTGGAAATCTCGGTGAATTTCATTTCTCATTAAGCAACAGCCTGAGAAGTATTCTGCTGGGCCTTATCCCTTTGGAAGATTCGCAGTTTGCGGAACAGCGAGAGTACACATTTGAATTTCCTCTTGGATTCAAAGGAAAAAAAGATAAAATCAAAGAGATGGATGACGTTTCGCAGTTTGAATACGCTCCTTTTGTTGATGTCGGCACTCCTTCAACTTTAACGTTGCAATATGAGATCAATTACTGCGGGAAATACGCGCAAACGAGTGAAAGCAAGGTTGCCATTGCGATTAGTCCCTGTCTCCCTCATCGGAATGCGGATCATCCGTTCCCGTATCCCTATCAAAATTACGTCGATAAAAATAAGGATGGGACTGCCGATATTGATTCTACGGGAGATTTGACAAAAGAACCGATCGATCCTTTCCTGGCAGGACATGCTTGTTGCCTTGCCGATCGCGAAAAACCACAACTTCCTCAGACTTGGGTGATAGCTTCTGCCGAGAGTAAAACGGTGTGTTTTCAGAAATTAGTGGAAGGGAACGGTCTTGGTTGTTTTGGGGATACAAATTCTGCTGGAAAAGGATATCTTCTTGAGAAGAGGATCACGGAAACAGTCTATTGTGATGGGACACGGGGAAATACGTGTGAAAGCCAGCCACAATATGTCGATACCGTACCTCAAAACAAGTGCGGGTCTAAAAAACAAACTCAATGCACTGAAGTCGCAAGCGAATGTCAAGGTCTTGAACCATTTAGCAAAGGAGACGGTTTCTGGTGTAATGGAGAGGCAGGGTGTGGCGAAGAAAAGGAAGCTTGTACAAGCGAGATTATGACCAATGTTAAAGGACTTGATTTTGCCAATCTTAATGATGAACAATATGATTGTGGTTGTGACAGCAAAAAATTTAATGGCGGTGACCTTCAGAAGAATATCGACAATCCTTGTTTTAGCTTGAAGGAGAATAAAGTTGGAACCTGTCAAGAAAAAGGAACTTTCTTTAAAAAATATTATTGTTCAGTCGCTTCCTAATTTCATTTTCTCCCAGACGACAGCACCCCCAAACATTTATAAACGTCGGAACATTTATGAAAATGGATCATGAGAAGGCAAAAAAGAGGAGTAGCGGTAGCTTCTGCTGTATTATTTCTAGCACTCATTTTGATTGCTTCTGTGACACTTGTTTCTGCCCAAGAGAAGACACAAACGGCAGGCTGTTATTACTTTCCTCAAGGCAGTTCGGACGTTTCTTGTAAAGCAGGAGGCGTGACCCAAGAAGCAGCAAAAGAAGATTGTGATTCGCGAAGCGGATGCACACTTACAGATTGGTTCAAGCCTGGATCAACATGCGCTGATATTCCCGAATGTGCAATCGTGACCTGCAGCGCTTCAAAGTATGCCTGTCAAGAAGTCCCTCTTGGCACCTGCACTCAAGCAGGCGGTAAAGAGATTCTTTCTTCGGAAATGGCGACGGAGTGCACAAAAGGCTGTTGCGTTGTTGCGTTGCCAGACAAACCGTTCTGCGCTCCTCAGCTTCTGTTCAAATCACAATGTGCGGAAGTTGCAGCGCAAAAACAGGGGAGTCAACTCAACTACAATTTTTATAATCCTGATTTTATGACCGTGGAGATCTGCCAGCAGCAGTACTGTAAAACAACAACAGTGGAAGGCGAGCTCTCTGGTGTGGTTAGCGATGCGTCGGGAAAACCCATCTCAGGAGCGCAGCTGTCAATACTTGCCACAACGCGCACTGTGGTGTCTGACGCATCAGGGAAATATTCTTTCCCGAAACTTATTCCTTCAACCTACTCTGTCAAAGCGTCCGCTCCCGGATATCTCGATCACGTCCTTTCCATTTCTGTGTCTGCCGGCCCCTCTACAACGCGTGATTTTACCTTGCAGAAAGCAGCAGGAGCTGCTACGGTGATTGTTCTTGTTCGTGATATCAACGGCAAGCCGTTGCCCGGTGTGACGGTCGCGTGGAAAGGTCCCGTCCAACAGACCCAAAAGACAGATGCGCAAGGTTCGGCGTCCATCTCTAATGCCCCTGCGGGAAATTATGGTGTCCTCGTCAGCGCAGTCGGCTTCGTCTCGCAGGAACTAACAAAAACAGTTAGTGACGGTACGACGACGTTTGAAGTCACGCTGTTGAAAGCAGCATTTCAAGGCGTGCAGGGAACGACGTTCGTGAACGGTGAGAAAACGTACGGTGTCTCAATCTACGTCGACGGTTTCTTCAAGGGGAAGTCGCAGTACGGTGACGGAAACGCTATTGGGATGTACAGCATAGCTCTTCCTGCCGACGGTAAAGAGCATACGATTTCAGCGACGTTTCAGGAATTCTCTTCACCGATCCATACGATTACCATCGCATCTGGGCAAGCACTCTCGCTTGATCTTTTCCTTGCACCGTTGAAAGGTGAATGCACCCCAGAAGGGGCAAATCCTCAAAAGAATGTGGAAGTATTTACTGCACGCGCCGTTCCCGGTGAACGGAAAGTTCGTTTAGAGTGGAAAAAACCATGTCCTAAAGTTGCAAGCTACACACTTGTGAAAAAAGAAAGTGAGAAAACCGTGTACACCCGTTCGGTTTCTGGTGCAGATACTACTCTTATCGATGAAGAAAACTTGGAGTGGGGTAAAACGTATACCTATACTTTGGCCGCAGTCTTTGATTCTGCTCTTTCATCCAAGGAAGCGGTCGCAGCAACAATAACGCTTGGCGATAAAGAGTGCGAAGGCCGCTATTCTACGGAAAATCAATTGTGGTCTTCATTCTGTACCGTTGAAGAAAGACAAACCGTTCTTACGTGTACTGATGAGAATACCCTTACGGCAGTGCAGGACTGCTCTTCTCTGGGCAACACGTGGTTCTGCGCACAGACAACAGCGACGACCGCAAGCTGTAAAGATGGCGGGATTTGTGCCGTCAATACTGCTCCGTTTGGGCTTTCTGCGTCTTCAGAGGTATGTTACGGCCCTAACGACGATAATTTTTGTTACTATGATTTTTCCGCGAAGACGATCGCGAACCAATGCAGCAGCTGCGCAGCGGTCGAAAGCTGTTTTGATTATAACAGTAGAAACGCATGTGAGAAAAACAATTGCTTTAGTTCTTCTTGTGAATGGGTGGATACGGCCGCAAATCCGCTGCTTGTAGATTATAGTTATCTTTATGCCGCGGGGATATTTAGCCCGTTGGCGACTTCTCCAGAAACTGGTGCTGGTTACTGTGTTGAGAAAGAGTACTCGCAAGATGACCAATGTTCTCTCTGCAGTCCCGGGGCAAGTTTCTTGGAAAATTATTTTTGTACTCCTCGGGTCTGCTCGAGTCTTGGACGTTGTTTTGCGAATCCGGAATTGACCAGCTGTGAGAAGTGTAATGAGGTCCCCACTCCCGATGCGACGTGTTATAGCTATACTTCAGAAATGGAGTGTGTTGGTGCCGGCGGAGTACGGAAAGACAATTTCAATCGTCTCGAATTATCTGGGGATCGTTGCTCGTGGGGTCGCTGCGCGTGGGATGGGGCGCGTTGCATCAAGGACGGGGATGTGGATGGACAAGACGATTGTGCTGAAGTCAAAGGCAGTACCACTGCTTGTGCCGTTGACGTCACTCCACCCACAACCGTGCTTGCGGGTTCGCCGATTGTCACTCTTGCACAATCGGTGGTCGAGTTTGTTGCTGACTCTTCTTCTCCAAAGCCCGGCCAAGGGAATACTCTCAAGAATTTTTATTACTGTGTGACGCCGGCGGGAGTGACGAACACCTGCACTTCTGACCGTTTTGATTCTCTTTCGTTTAAAGGATTATCTTCAAAAGAAAGTATCTTTGTCAATATCTCTCAACAACAGAGTGTTGCTACCGCCAAGCCGGAAGGCGAGATGTTTGCAGTGTATTTCTATTCAGAGGATGTATTTTCCAATCAGGAACAAGTGCAGCAAGGAGCACTCTACATCGACGTTATCCCTCCTGCGTTCTCGATTGTCGCGACGACGTCAACGAGTGGAACAACTTCGCAGCTCGATGTTCATTTAGAGGATGTCAACGAACTGATGGGTTGTACTTTTGTTCTCAACCAACTCCTTCCGCAGGGAGAAACAAAAACTGTTGCCGTCTCTGCAGAAGAGCTGAACAAGAAAGCACTATTCTCAGGGCTGCTGGGCGTGCGATACGGTCTTGCGGTGACCTGCACAGACCAGCATGGAAATAGCAATCTGCGTGAAGAGCAGTACCTCTTTGATTTAGAGCAGGAAATTGATATTGTCTATCCTGTCAAAGGCAAGACTATTGCCCAGACGACGGTGCCATTCCAAGTCGAAACCAAAGTTGGTTCTACGTGTGTGCTCTATGACGCGGCAACTAACGAGCGTATCGTTGATTTTCTCACGACTGAAGAAGGAATGACACATCAGACTTCTCCCGTTTCTCTTGTGGAAGGCGACTACGTCGGTGCGCATAAAGTGATCTGCACAGAGCTTATCACTGGCAAGACGCACGAGGATTATTTTGATTTCAAGATCGACTTTACTCCTGCGTCTGTTGTAGTAGAACTACAGGAAGGGAAGAGAGTGATTCGTCATGAAGATGATGGATGGCAAGATTCATTTGTTTCGGCGGCGAGTGTACTTTTGACTTGCGCTCTTGGAGAGGCATCGTGCAAAGAAATATTCTACTGCTTAGGCGAACAGTGCACCCCTGCAGATGTTTCAGGCTATCTCCGTTATGACCAATCATTTATCGTTAAACAGACCACTAAACTCTGCTATTATGCCACGCGCGAAGAAGAATTAATCTTTGAGGACGTTTCTTGTGGGAATATACTCGTCGAAGGATTTGGCATCACGTTAGAGAAGCCGCAACGTTCCACCTATGGCGGCGAAATGTGGGGGATCAGCGCCACGCCGACATTCGATTGGCAGTTCTCCACGCGTGTTCCTTCCCAGGAATGTCGCTTTGATTTTAACTCTAAATTTGATTATTCGACGTTAGCCAAGTATAAATGGAAAGAGAAGGACGGCGCCGGGAAATATCTCTTTGAGAAGTTTCCGGACAGCGTTTTCTCTTCGTACGATTCAAATGGCGGCACAAAAACGGTCTATGTTCAATGCACTAATGCGGAAGGAGAACATAGTCCCGTCCAGAAGATGATTTTGGAATATGACCCAACCCCTCCCGTGATCACTACTGCAAGTTCTTCTCCCGAGCCCGTCATCGAAGGGATCAGCACGCTGTTGAATGTCAAGACAGACGACAAGAGCATCTGTTATTTCACCGACACGGCAAACGGGAAGACCTATCCGTTTCCTGGTGTGGAAGAACGGAAACTTGACACTATCCACGAGGCCACATTCTATGTTGATGACTTTGTTGGCGACAAAAAAGAGTATCTGCTCTCAGTTCTTTGTGAGAACGGCGCAGGGGTGCTCTCTGCACCGCGAAACGTGACGGTCCATGTTGATTATACCCAAAAAGGAAGTATCACCTCTATCACTCCTCAAGATGCCTTTTTCAAGAACGGACCGATTACCGGAGAAGTGCTGACCTCTAAGACGGGTTACTGTGAAGTCAAGAAAGGAAATGAGCATATACTCTTCACCGAGACGAATGGTAAAATTCATCGTGTTCCTCTGAACGATACTACGGATGGAAAACATACTGTTCCCCTGCGTTGTTTCTTGGGAGATTTCGAACAGCAAGGCGAGTTTAGTTATACCATTGATCGGCAGGCCCCGGTAATCGAATCCGTCGATGATGGGAATGCTACCTGTGGGAAAGAGAGCTGGTCGGTCTTAGTCAAGACAAACGAGACAGCAATCGCCAATTATTCTTATATTGTCTACACTGCGACGGGTTCATCTTCGACATTTGGTGGCAAAAACGTGTTCACGAAGGGAGCAATGGTCTATCAGAACACGGTGGGCAGTGACATGCCCCTCATCGTGCCTTTGACAGGGTTTGTGGTTTCGGACCAGAACAAGTCCGATGGTAATGGGACCAAGAACGGGACTAAGACAAATAGCATCAAGGGTTTGATCATCTCCGTTAGCGCCACGGATAAAGCAGGTAATGTTGGGCTCTTCAAAGAGAGTGATGGGGTTCAGCTTACGAATGCATCTGCGTCGAGCTGTGTGAGCGATACAAAGCTACCAACGGTGTCGTTTTCAGTGGTCAATAGCTCTTCATGTACCTCTCGATTAGTTTCCATGACCTGCAGTGACAGCACGGGTTGTCAGAATTATTTCTACGGCATCGGCAAGACTCCCGAAACGTGCTCTCCGCTATTGCCCTATAACGGGAAAAATATGGAGATTGCCTCTACAAGCTATATCTGTTATCGCGCTCAAGATGCAGTGGGAAAAAATATTTCTAGCAGTACAAAGATTACATTTGATGACGGTGATGGAGACGGTGTTGCGGATTCCTGTGATCTCTGCGCCAACACGTTGGCGGGAAAAGCTGTTGATGGAGACGGTTGTGCTACTGGCCAGATTGGAGGTCTTGAGGGGACAGTCGATAGCGACGGCGACGGCTTGCCGGATGCGTGGGAGAAGCAATTTGATTCATTGACCTGCCGGCTTTCTGCAATCAGCAAAGATAGTGATCAGAACGGTATTAATGATGGACAAGAGGATTACGATGATGATTCCTTGAATAATTATCAAGAGTTTAGTAATGGAAAGAACCCCTGTGTGAAAGAGGTTGTTGACAAAGAAGAAAAACCAGAAGAAACCGTACCCTCTGCTTTCGTTGAAGAACCATCTAATGGCATCGCGTGGGTGCTCTTGATTCTTGGGATTATCCTCGCTGTAGGCGGTCTTGGCTATCTCGTTTACGAGTACGTGAATTCGCGGAAACAATCCGCTCCGGCGGTAGGAAGAGCAATCCATCCAGGAAGTGTATCAACAGGACGCCCGTCGGCAGCTGTCGCGCGGCCAGGCATTGCCGATCAATTTGCGGCGTGGAGGCGAGCGCGGATGGTGCGTGCCAAAGCAAAAGAACGCGCGTCTCTTTTTAATGAGTTTGGCAAGGGGAAAAGCCTCGGCTCGCTTCAGGATCTCGCGCAGAAATATGTTGAACGCAAGGCAGAAATCCAGCCGCACCTGCAAGGGCAGGAGAAGGGTGTATTTCAGAAATTGGAAACGATTGCCCAGCAGACGAAGTCAAAAGATATTTCTCAAGTCGTTAGCAAGAGCGAAGCAGAGAGCATTTTTGAAAGACTGCGTGAGATCAGCAAGAAAAAGAAGAAAGAGGAGTGATGATGAAAGGGAAAAAAGGGCTTGGTGTCGGACAGGTTTTTGTCTACATTGTTGCGGCATTGACATTTGCGTTGATTATGATCTTTGGCTATAAAGTGATCTCAGAGTTTATCTCTCGAGGTGAGACGGTGCAGTTTCTCCAGTTTAAGAATGATCTGGAAACGTCGGTCAAGAAAATCTATTCCGAATACGGTTCAGTCCGGGTGCAGACGTTTCATCCGCCAGGCAGTTTCACTCAGGTGTGCCTTGTTGATTTTGACTCCTCCTATAATCCCGCGCTTTGTCAGTACGATGCTGTTGCCTGCGAATATTGGAGGACAGTCAGCGACGCTGACGGCGGTTTTGCGGCCGCTGCGGAAAACGTGTTCCTCACGCCCGCGGCGCCGAACCAGATTAAGGTGTTCCAATTTGATGTCGTTCCTGCCAAAGAGGGAGAAGAAGGGTTTCTGTGTGCTCCTGTTACTCGAGGGTCATTCACGCTCCGTTTGGAAGGAAAAGGCGATCGAACGGAGATTTCTCTGCCTAAATCTACCTAAACCATGAACACTGTCGCTCCGAAGAGACAAGGACGCTTTCGGCCCTGTCGTCCTAAAAAAGGACAGATGGAAATGCCGTTTAATTGGATTTACGTCTTGATTGCTGGAGGGGTAATCTTGTTGTTCTTTGTTGGCATTGTCGTGAAGCAGAAAGCATCTGCTGCAGAGCAGCTCGGGACGGAGGTGAACCAAATTCTCAGCTCCATTACCAGCGCCGCGTCATCTGCTGAGACGACAAAAGTGGTTATCCAACTGGCGGGGTTTGCAGAAGAATCACTCTCATTTCAGTGTTCTGACGGTGTCACAAAGTTTGGTATTCTGGGAAAAGGCAAACCTGCCGAGGATCTGGTCACGCCTCTCTTTGCTCCTGCGCTTGTTCAGAGCGGCGAGTTGCTGCTGTGGAGCCTCCCGTTTCATTTTCCCTATAAAATCACCGATTTCCTGTACGTTACTGCACCGACGGTCCAGTATGTGCTTGTCGGCAATGATGTTCATGTTCAAGAATTTCTGAAAGAAGCAAAATCCAGTGAAGATGCTCGCTTTGCCATTTCCGTAATGAGAGTTGACGATATCGCGGCTTTTTCACCGTCCGCAGGAATGAAATCCGTACGGATCGTGGACTATACGGGCCAGGCAATTACAGGCGAGGTTCCGTCGTCATTACAGGTGTTCGACGATGTGCAGGTTAGCGCAGTGGTGTTCCAATCGGGAGCCGCTTCGTTTTTCCAGAAGAAAGGGGCAGCTTGGCGTAGCGACGGCTCGTCTCTGTTGTTTACGCTCGGCGGTGAACTTGACGCAGTTCATTTCGCCGCCATCTTTGCACAAAATAAAGAGATGTTTGATTGTGGCATGACAAAAGCGTTGCAACGAGCGAAGCATGTTTCAAGGGTCTATGCTGAAAAAGGGAAAGCGCTGTTAGCGTCGCCGGCTGCGTTGGAAGGGACGTGTCCAGTGACGTATAGCGGCTTGCCGGAATTGCTGATTGTGCATCCCTCGGCAACGTTGACCTGTGCAGAGACCTATCCTTTAGGGTGTCCAGATGCGGTGCAGTCGGCAGGGAAACTCCGAGCACAAAATGAGTTGTTATTCAAAGGAGGGTGTGTTCCGCTCTATTGAGTGGTGGATCATTAAACATGAAAAAATCAATGACACTCAAAAGAGGGCAGATTCATATGACGGAGACGATCGCCGTGATGTTTATTTTTTTCGTCCTGCTCTTTTTTGGGATGATCTTTTACTATCGGTACGTCGATGCCTCGATCGAAGGGAAGATGGATGAAAACGCACAGCGAAGGGCAATTGAGATCGCTACTCGTTTTATCTTCTTGCCGGAAGTACAATGCAGCGGTTCAAAGACCTACTGCATTGATCTGCTGAAGCTGGAAGCGTTTCAAAAAGTAATTGCGGATGATCAACACGTGGATGATTATTACTACAATCTCTTTGCCTTTGCGAAAATCACCGTACAGGAAGTGTATCCTAACACGCAACAATCGTGGGTAGTGTATGATAAACCAAAGCAAAAATTCACTTCTCAGAAATCCACGTATTTTAGTGTCGCGTTGCACGATCCACGTACTCAAGAGTACCGTTTTGGCTATGTCAAAATGGAGGTCTATTCATGATTCTCCTGCGAAGAGGACAGATGGAGATGATCGGATTAGTTGTCATCGTCCTGCTTGTGACGATTGCTTTTCTCTTCCTCGTGCAGTTTGCATTAAACGATCGTTCTGATCCTCACTTCTTTGCGCGGAAACAGCTGGCGACGAGTACATTGATGGCTCTAAGCATCACTACTACATCAGATTGTGTTTCGGGTGATGGACCTCAAATCGTCTCTGTCAACGAATTGCTGAAAGACTGTGCTGTGAACCGTGAGGGGGGATTCGGTTATAACTGCAAGGGAAAATACAGTTGTGCCTATTTGCGGGAAGAATTGATCCCCACGTTGATGGCCGGAAGTCTTGACACGTTTCGACAAAGGTACGAGTTAAGATCTATTTTAATTCAAGATCCCGATCCGCCGCTTCTTCGGCAGGTGGGAAACGACGGTTGTGCGGCGCGGACAAATGTTGATACTTCAGGAGAATTTCCACTGGATACGGGAGCAGGACTGGTGATGAGTACGTTGTTGATTTGTGATTGAAGTCATCGCAAGGTTTATATAGGTTTATCCATTATTTGTTTTCATCCAAAAATCGGAAAGAGGTGTTACTTATGAATTTTCATACAAAAGGTCAAGGGTTATCGTTAAATGCGATTATTGTCGCGCTTCTAGCATTGATTGTCTTAGTCGTCCTGACAGTTCTATTCATTACAAGAACCACAGAGGTTGATGTGAAGGCACAACAAGCTGCGGATGCAGAGTTAATTGCAAAGAGAATTACTTACGGGAAATGCAGTCCTTCAGCAAGCGATGAGGTCTCGTTTAAAACTGAACTTGCGGCCGCAACGGATGATACTGGAAGAGCTGTTGCCAGAGAGAAATTTGATGAGCGAATCAGGACGTGTAAAGCCCTCTCTGAAAAATCTGTCTGTGAATCTGCAACGTGCACGTGGAAAGGATAGGTGTGTTTGGGGTTTTGTTTCATGCGTAAGGGCGGTTCAGAGATGTGGTGGATCATCATCGGCGCAGTCATTGCGCTGGTAGTGTTGATCGTGTTGTTGGTGCTCTTCACCGGAAAGACGGGCGGGCTTGAACGAGGTCTTACTGAGTGTGAAGGGAAAGGAGGGATTTGCACGACTTCTGATGTCAAGGAATGTCCTGGAAGTACCCTCTCCAGCACTTCGTTTGATTGTAAAGAACCTAACACTGACTGTTGTATTGGCGTGCCAAAAGATTGTAGTGCCAATTCCCAGATATGTAGGGGGGGTTCAGAAAGTTGTATTGGTCCCTACAAGAACGGTAAACATTACTGCAAATGATTAACAATGCTTCATCCTCCCCTTTGGAAACGAATCTTTCCCGCCAATACGCGGGGAGAAATAGATCATCCTAGTCCTGAATTTTTGATCATCATCATTCTTGCCGTCCTCATCGGTATAGCATTCATTTTGTATGTCATCAAGCTGAAAGGGAGGCTACTGCCATGATCCACGGCAAAAAAGGAATGGAAATGTGGCAATTGGTACTGTTGATTTTAGCTCTCGTCCTGCTGGTATTTATCATTGTCTGGTACGGCGGCTTGAATAAAGAGATTGGAAATCTGCTTGAAAAGTTTGGGGAATTGTTCTGATGGCTGACATCAAAAAAGTCATTTCCTATTTGATTCCGCTGATTTTCTTGATTTTGGTAGCGATGTGGCTCTTTGTAGGTTCATTTCCCCAATTGAAAGAAAGAGTTGGTGATGTGAAAAAATACATCTCATTTGGCGCGGAAAAAGAGCTTGGTCCTCAGCCGACAATTCCGGAAGATCACAAAAAGCAGATCGAGAGATTGTTGAAGACGATGAGGGAGATGAAAGAGAGCACAGTCAACAACTGTTTTGCAAATTATGGCGGATTTTCTAATCTTGGTGAGAAAGGGACTTCTCTTCATTTTATATACGATTCGCTGAATGATAAAACTCTCGTAACAGTGAAAGGCGGCAGTGAAGGTGAGCAGATCGTGGAATTGGAAGAAGGCAAAGGGATGATCGAGCTGCCGGGAGTGAAGCTGTGTGTGATTGGTGGTGGTTCTGTTCCGTCATCTTTTTTCAACAAAGTTCTGAAAGAAAATTATCCGCGTGATACGACTCCCACCTCCCATTTTACTGAAGTTTCTTCCATCGAAGTAAGATTTGACACGGCGGGAGTGGGATGGGACGGTAATGTCATTAAAACTGGTCTCAGCAATGTTGATACAAACAATAATTTTCAGGATGGCGGGTGGTTATTCACTCCAGACAATACTCACATCTGTTTTTTTCCCACTAGATACGATCCTGGAGCAGGCAGGAACTCTTGTGAAGCTGAAGAAGGTGGACTGCAAAATAGTTGCACTTTAGATGTAACCAAATTATCTTCAATTCCCTACCTCTATGGTCGAGGGTGGCTCTCTGAGTGCAATCCTGAAAAAGAGTATCGCTGGATTGAGGCAAATTTATTGAGGGGAAGTCCCGGTGAAGGGTTGGTTTCTGGGAAATGCCTTAATGGTCGAGGTTGTTTTGCGTATGGGAAGTCCTGTTTCAAAAAATATCTAGATGCAGACGTTGGCCCAAGCTCAAACTGTCGATTGCTTCTGACACTAGAAGGTGATACCTGTGGTTATTTCGCGGTTCCGCCCGGTTCTAAGATACAACATCAGGGGGAACGTAATGAACTCCAAAAAGATTTAAGATATTATGGTCACGATTCAGATGGGAATACTGAAACTGATTTGTCTAACCAAATGGTCAATCCCAACTTAAAGATTGTTTTGGCTTCTCCCGATGATCCCATTCTTACTTGTGGAAATAACGGCCTCTGGAACACTCGAGGATTAACAGAAACACTATTCCGTAGCGAAGTATTATTTAGTCCCGACGCCTGCAGTGACACCACTGATAACGATGGCAACGGAAAAGTAGATTGTGAGGACCAAAGCTGTTCTACAAATTTAGCATGTATTGCTTTCGTTGGTGATGGCTCCATCTCAAAAATAACTTGTTTTGACTCTCTTGACAATGAGAACGTAATGAAAGAAACGGAAGTAATTGTGGAGAATACACCTGGTAAAATTGATTGTTTGGATCCTATCTGCGAAGGGATAGAGTATAAAGATCAAAAATGTGTTGGGGGGGAAGTTATAGCTTTAATGACATGAAACTATCCAAAAAAGCAATCGCCGCAGGATTTTTAGTACTTCTCGTCATCGCTCTCGTCAGTTTCTTCCTCTTGGCAGGAACGTATATCAAATTTAGCGAGAAAGGTGAGGAAAAACAGAAAGCGGCGCTGTGCAAAGATAGTGTCCGGCTGCGTGCTGCCACGGCAGTCAATCTCGCGGGGCAGGAGATCAAGTATTCACCATTGCTTTGTCAGACCATCGACAAGAAAGTGTCTGGCAGTCCTGAGGAGGTACAGAAAGCAATTGCTGATTCGATGGCAACCTGCTGGCAAATGTTCGGTGAAGGGCAATATAAAAAGAATATCTTCGACTCGATCAGCACGTTTGGCGGCGACGCTCGCTGTTTCCTTTGTTATACGGTGGCAGTAGATCCGAGCACGAAGTTTAAAGTGAATACCATCCGAAATCTCGACTTCATGCAGTACCTCAGTACTACTCCTTACCGGACATATGGCGAAGGCGCATCGAAACGCGAGGAAAAATACATTCAGTATATTCAATCTGGTGCAGGCCGGGGTTATTTCTACGGGTTTTTGACCGAGGAAGGGATAAAGCCTGGGAGAGCATACGGGGTGATGTACAAAGCGAAGCATGCTGATATTGGGGCTGGCGGTGCTGCTATTGGGGCAGTTGGTGCAGGAACTGCGCTTGCTAGTTTTTTCACGGGAAATGTGGTGGGTTTATTTGGCGGTGCTTATTTGGCAGGTTCAGCTCTTATTTCCGCGGTTGACACTATGCTCCAGAATCCAACGAACATCGACGGCATCTTTCTTGTTGATATCAGTGATCCAGATCTGCGTCAAGCATTTCTCGGCGGCGACGCGCACTGTTCTTACGTCAGCGATGCGGCAGGAGGTTAAAGATGAAAAAGAAAGGCGGTTCAGAGATGTGGTGGATTATTATGACGGCCATCTTGGCAATATTAATTGTAATTCTGGTGATCCTCTGGTTTAGGGGAAGTGGCGGGAAGGCGTTTGAGGATGTTGACACTAAAATCGGCGGGCTTAAAGATTGTGACAATGATAATGTCGGTGACTTGTTTGATAAATGTAAGTGCGATGTGGGAGTGAGCGGCGCTACGTATGAGGGTTGTCCTGAAGATGTTACGGACGAGGCTGGACTTAATCTTCGGCAGGAAAACTGTAACACGGAAAGATATGACAACCTTTGCAAACAACCATAGTTAGGGTATAAAACTCATGAACAGAAAAGCGATAATGGTGAATTTTCTTGTCACTGTTGTGTTAGCCATACTTATTTTCGGCTCTGCCGGTGCCATTATCGCTAAAGTTCTGGGTGTTGAGCAGCAGGCAAAGCAGAATTTCTATCAGTTACACAAAGAGTTAAAAGAATTTGCGGAGAGCGGAAAAATATTATCTGGATACATTATCATCCTTGACGAAGAATCGTTTGTCGCTAAGTTTGATGCTAATAAAGCGACAAATCTATATTTAAAGAGAACCTACAAGAGTCCAACCGATGAATATTTTGTAACTGACTCCCTGGAGATAGATCCTCCTTCCCAATGTAATGGGAAAGATTGCTTGGTTTTCTGCCCGCACATGTCTTTTGATTACGAGGGGGGGAAAGTGGGTTGCAGCGAACCACCATTTGTTATTACTCTTGATGACGATTTTGTGGTAACACCTTTTGTCGTTGCCCGTCACGAAGCAACCGGTGTTGAATTCAGACACCGCGTTATTTTTGTGGAAGGATACGCCGTCACTGAAACTACGGGATACTCTACACGGCGCGTACCTGTCAATGTAGAGGTTTACGGAAACGATGATGCGGGAAGGAAGATCATTTCTATCGGAGGGACAGACGGTGCTGCTGGCGCTCATCGACAATGGACGGGATTAACTACGGGAGCAGATTCCTATAAAGTAGACCTCTCCAGTGACGATTTTGTGGTTGGAGAAAGCAGAAATATAAAATTGGTAATCACTGCACCGGAAGGGTACACTATAAACAAAGATTATCCCTCTAAATTAAAGTTGAGCGGTAACCAAGAATCAGGATTGCAAGACTATACTTTTCCACGTAGTGCTTTCACATTCACCTCTTCAACACTTGCGCTTGAGTTGCCTCTTCGTTTCGATTCTCCCGGACAAAAAGTGATTAATGCTCAGATACGCTTTGCTCTTGATTATTCTTCCGCTTCCTCTCCCGTAGGTACTTTTCCTCGAGAGAAAGACATCCAATGGACGATAGTTGTTTCACCAAAAGAATGATGAGGTTTGGACTAGATGAACACAAAAGCAGCAAGCATCATCCTGATGCTCTATGAGATCGTCGTCGTTATTGTTGTCGTAGGAATAGCCTTGACCGTAGCAAGCCGTCTCGGGGACCCAGAGACTATTTTAAAAACAACTGCTGCTGAGGACATCGCGATGATGACTAATGTTCTGCTGGCTATGTCCGGAGATTCGGTGGTAGAGTATCCTCAAGACATGTCCGTTTACTCCGTAGCTCTCTCTTCTGAGGGTGTGACGGTGTACAAAGGCGATCGTTCAAAAGATAGGGATCCTACGATCCGTTCATTCATTTTGCCTGACGGATATCTTGCGACGGGATTCACAAAACAGCAAGCGCGGGTCTGCCTTCGAAAAGATGGAAAAACAATGGTTCTGGGAGAGTGTCCTGCACGATGAGCGGCGATGATGTGTTTGAAGTGGGACGGAAAGCGATTTACTGGATGATTGCCAGTTTTATCATCGGCATGGCCATGATCGCGTTCGTAATCCTTATCGTCGGCTACCAAGGACGGCTGACGGCCGTGCCCGTGGAGATGAAAGCAGAGTTTGTTGCCCTGCGTTTTGTCAACAATCCTGATTGTTTTGCCTACAAAGATCCAGTCTCCCAACGAGTTCTTCCTGCAACGGTTGATCTTGCAAAATTTACTCAAGAGCAGTTGGATTCATGTTATGATTCGGGTGAAAAAGGTTCGACTGTGTTTAATTTCAAGTTGACACTTTCAGAGAGAAAAAAGTCTCTCCAGACACAAAGTTATTATCAAGTAGATCAAGGCTTTACTGGTTTTGCAGTGATGGTCTGGGACGGGACGACGTTTACGAGGGACGTTCTCGAAGTGTATGTGCAGGAGAGTCTACGATTATCTGCGAGAGAGAGATCATGAGGCCACGGCTCTATTACTATTAGGTGAATTTCAATGCGTAACACAAAAGCGATGATGGATGATCTGTTCGACTTCCTCTTTACAGTCCTCGTCGCGTTCTTCGCACTGCTCTTTATCCATGCGGCGCTCGTCAAGAGCATTGATGACCGGAATCAGAACTCCCTGACGGAAATGACTTCCGTCAACCAGATCGCAACCCAAATTGTCGATCAGCAGAAGCACTTTGAACAAGGTAATGATCCCTTGCTTGGATTTAAAGAGCAGATGAACCAGAAAAAGATCACTTTGCCGCTGAAAGCAGCAAAGCCGGAAGGTACAGTAAGCACGGAAGGTTTTCAGGATGAGTAAAAAATCCCATTCGCTACAGAACTGTGGAACATTCAAAGAAAAAGAGAACGGTTTTTTAACTTCTAGACATGAGCGATTGAAATTCACAGCAGGGCTGGATGGTATGTGCCCTTTCCTCAGAAATAAGAATGGAGCAGTTATCCATTGGATCATCTTTGGCATCATCGGAGCTATTTTCCTCTTCCTGTACAACGTTTCCTCTTTTGAATCTTCAGAGAGTGAATTTGGAGCGTGGCAGCTAGATATGGTCAATAGCTTTCTCTACCAGTCGCAGGTGGATTTATTAGAACTAGATCTCTCTGCAAGGGAAGCTGGATGGGATGCCGTTCATCAATTAAGTAGTCGTGGTGGTTTTCTTGAACCATCTCCTTGCGGGACGGTCGGTGAAGTTAATCAATGGAATAATGGAGAGACGTGGTGTCTTCCCGATGAGACTGAGAATATGAATTCATTATTTTCCCAATTATTCCCCAATCCCGATGCCATTATCTTTTCGCCTTTAACGATCGAGGGAAAGCGAATCAAAGCATCTGGAGGGAAAAAAGTATTGAAGCAGACGGAACCTTATCTGCGTCAGTATACGTATGACTATGGCTTCGACGTTAATCTTCAGTATTCTTTTGATGAATATGCGCAGTTGGCAGCAGAGGCAAGGAAGATGGTAGATACGTGCCGAGAAAAAGAAGAGCTGGAACCGTGCCTTAACGAGGTCAAGCCGACCCATTGGTTGTACTCTTCTTGCGAAGAACCGGCAATCCCCCAAGGAACACGCATCTGGCCGTTTTGTGTAAAAAGTCCCGAGGATATAGTTATCGGTGGAACCATGGTGAGATATACACTGGCTCTTGATTTTACCAAGCCGCAACAATAGAAATCAACACTTCGCGAGAACCATATCCTCCACTATCTAAATTGTTATAAACATTTTTTTGCCCCTTGCTCTGATGTTTAAAGTTCCTCTTGCCGATCTCAAAGAAAAGATAATTCAGAGCGGGAAGTTATCTCCTCGTGAATTAGATTCTAAAATCAAAGAGAAGGTGAATGAGCTCTCTGGCTTGGTCAGCGAAGAAGGGGCAGCGCACATTATCGCAAATGAGCTGGGAATCGAATTGCCATCGACAGCGTCCTCGGCGAAGTTAAAAGTCAAAGAGATCTATAGTGGGATGAAGAGTGTTTCTGTTATCGGGAAGATCCTCCAAAAATATGAGCCTCGGACATTCATGAAAGGGGACAGTGTCGGAAAAGTCTGTTCCTTACTGTTAGGAGATGAAACCGGGACGATCCGGGTAGTGTTTTGGAACGAACAGGTTGATCTCATCCAATCGGCGCAACCTGATGATGTTCTTCGTGTCACGGATTCGTACGTCCGTGAGAATAATGGTGTGCGCGAAATTCATCTTGGCATGCGCGGGTCGGTTGATTTAAACCCGGAAGGAGAGAGTGTCGCCGTCGTGCGTAGAGTGTCTAAAGCGTACGAACGGAAAAAGATTGAAGAGTTAAAAGAAACAGGTGATACAGCAGAAATAGTGGGGACAATTGTCCAAGTTTTTGATCCACGTTTTTTCTATACCTGCCCGCAGTGCAATAAGCGTGTTACGGAGAGCATGGGGACATTTACCTGCGGCGAACACGGTGCGGTAAATGCAGCGCTTTCATATGTTTTAAACGCCGTTCTTGACGACGGTACGGGAATGATTCGCGGCGTGTTCTGGAAGAACCAGACCAATCACCTCTTGCGCAAAGAAGAGATAGAAGTTGCTGTCTATAAAGAGGAATTACCGTTGTTTGAGGATGTTAAGACAGAATTGTTAGGGGAGCAGTTTAAGCTGCAAGGACGGGTGCATCGGAATGAGATGTTTGACCGGCTGGAGTTTAACGTGCAGATCGTGGAGAAAGCTACTCCGCAGGAAGAATTGGCTCGCTTAGAGTGAGCGTGAGATGATGGTCCCAGTGGATATTTTTACCGTTGTTGTTCTGATTATTGTAGCTGTGATTGCGTATTACTTTGGCAGAATCCTCCGTGATGCCTACTGGAAAGGGCAAATTGAAGAGATTCGCAAGGATGCGGTTAAACGTTCGCGAGCAGTCTTGGGTGGCCAATTTTCAGAACAGTTAGCCCCGTACTTTCCTGATTTTCCATTTTCACCGACAGAATGCCGGTTCATCGGCAAGCCCGTCGATTTCATCGTGTTTAAAGGGATGGACGGAAAAAATATTGAGGAAGTTGTCTTTGTAGAGGTGAAGAGCGGCAAGGCCGTGCTGTCCAGCCAAGAACGGATTTTACGTGACGTTGTGAAAAGTGGGAAAATCTCTTGGAAAGAGTATGCTGTCCCAGAAGGCGCAACACGGGCAGAGAAATAAAATAATAAAGAAAAAAAAGAAATAGGAGATACTAAAGCTATTATGAT
>JACQNF010000018.1 GCA_016203215.1 Candidatus Woesearchaeota archaeon | reverse complement strand
TTCGATATGCACCATATTTATCTTCTAATGAGAATTTTGGGGGTTTTGGAAATGAAGTCTCTGCCGCACACCGGGGACAGTGTTTTTCGAGGGTATACTGCCGGCAGGAGGAACAAAAATGGAGTTTTTCAGTCATTACGCTGTTTTCTCCCGGGACAAGGTTGCCGTTGATATTTTATCATTAAACTCTTCCAGGATGCTTTCTACTTTTTCAAGATTTTTTTCTGCAGGTTTGTAATCGACATCCTCAATCTTTATTTGGTAGCGTCCAGCACCGAGATATGTTAATTGAACTTGTGGCGAGACTTTTTCAATCTTCAGGAGGGTTGTTTTGATCTTTTCTACGCCTTCATCGGCATAGGTATGCATGATTATCTCTCCTTTGATGATAAACCTTGGCGGCTTGAATTTCTCCGCGATTGCAGAACTTAATTCTTCTGCCATCTTTTGAGGGATGCCCATTTTTTCGAGATCGGCGTTCTTCTCGGCAACAGCTTTGAAGCAGAGATAAATATAGGGGTATTCTGTCAAGATTTTCGGTGCGATTTCGTGATATACCTTCTCAACGGGTGTCCCTAATTTCTTGGCAACAGCCTTGACGAGGTTTTCTGCTTTCAGTTCCTGCTTGATATCATCTGTTTTTTCCCGTTGTTGGGTTGTATTCACCCGTCGCAGGGAAAGATCGATGTGTCCTTTTTCGTAATCGATGCGCAGGACTTTACAGACGATTTGACGGCCTTCACTTACAAAATCTCGTAAGTTTCGAATTCTCCCTGGAGAAACTTCTGAAATGTGGATCATCCCTTGGCGATTATATTCTAGCAGATCAACAAATACAGAGTTAGGGTATATTTTAGTGACTTTACACAGAACAATTTCGTTCTCTTCCGGCATTCCTTTTCGTTGGTAGAGCATTTCCTATTGATAAACGGATTTATTTAAAAACGTGTCGTTGGTTAGGGCTCTATAGGAGGTCTTGGAAAAGTCACATCCTCGTCTTAAAAAGCGAGGCTTTCTAGCCTATTTAATGTAATGTCGGTGATAACTTCCTGTCTTTGAAAAAGAAACAGATATTCCCTGCGACCGGAGATAATCTTGGAGTTCATATTGATGGCTGACGAGAATATGTACATCCCCTCGAAGGCGATGCACTACCCTTGAAATAGCATTGCTTTCTAGATCTAGGTCAAGTTCCTCCCTCAATTTTAGTCCTTTGACAAGGCCAGATAATTCTTGAACAAGAACTTCTGCTGATTCACGCGCTCTTCTTTGGGGGCTATGGCGAATCTCCAGACTTGATAATCCAGGGGATAGTTCTTTTGCAATCTCTTTGGCAGTAGTTTTCATCTCTTCTTGGCCGAAGGGAGTTAGTACATTACTGATGTGCTCGCCATGACGAATAAAATAAATTGTAGAATTCATCATCTTCACCTTCTTCACTTTCTTTTAGGCTTGGTCCTAAAATTATTCTAAAATTTCCAATACGCGCGCAGAAATCCGCGATTTCCCACCGGTAGAATACGCAATCTCTTTGGAGCAGACCAAACAGAGAACATTGCTGCTGGTGTTTCCAAAGATAATCTGTTCGTTCTTGCACTTAGCACAGCGAACTTTGATGAATTTGCTCTTTGTTTCAAATGATCGTGTCATGATTAGACCAACTCCACTTTTTTCACTCGCAAGCCGTAGGGCTGGCAGACTGTTTTGTTGCAGACTGAACAGGTGTATCGGAAATCTGTCTTTTTCGTGTTTTTGGCGCCTGTTCGCTTAAACTTAGTGACTGCAGGTTTTGAATAACGGCCAAGATTACCAACTCCTCTTGCTCGACCACGTAGGCGAGCGCGGTACTTGGAACCGTGGCTTAATGAGCTCGGGGCTCTTTTCTTATTCTGCGAAACTTTCTGTTCTGTGTGCTTCTTGCAAAATTTACAGAATTTTTGGATCGCTTTGGGGATTTTCATGTTCTTGCGTAAGAAAAGGGGATATTTATAAAGTTTTGGGTAGATTAGAGCAGCGGTAATCGTCCCGTAACAAGATCAATAGCTTCTTCTTCCTCAGGTCCGATTGCAACGCAGGTTTTCGTGCCTGGAGCGATAACGGTCCGACCAGCATCAGTGATCAATGAGGAAATTAATCCGTCATCTTTTGCTTTTTGATAATAGAACAACAGCTCTTTTTCATCTTTCACTTTAAGGACGATCTTTGCCATCCCTTCTGCGCGCCAGCTCTTGACTGTTTTTGGATCAGTTTTCAAAACTGCCTCGACGGAAGCATGGGCTACTTGGGCTGCGAGTTTCCCTTTGGGCAGCTGGAGATCGTGCCGGACGAGGATGACTTGTTTCAATGGCATGAGGTGAAGATGAGGATAAGAGTATAAAAATATTTCTCGGACCAGTACATATTTAGTTCGCCATCACGGCGGGCAAGGCCAAATGGTCTGTCGAGAACTACTAAGCGAAGCAGAGTAGTTATGGTCGGAGAATAGACAGTTGAACAGTTTTTGTGTTTCTGTTAGAACAACTATATTCTCCGCGAGACAGACGGCCCGCCCGCCGAATTTTCGGGCGAACTAAATACGTACTCGGACCAAATCCAAGAGGTGAAATCTACCTTCTTGATAGACTACGCGCACGGACGAACATTTCCTATCGTGATTGATTGCTCGAGACAGATGACCTCAATCTCATTCATCTTGATTTTAGGTGTAATTTTAAGCAAGCGGATAACCCCTGCATCTCGAGAATCGTACGCCAGACGTCCTGTATATGCGGCAGTTTTAGAAACAAGTACGGCATTATCTTCGAAACTGACCGCTTTATTGATTCCAATCGCATTGATGATTACTCCCTCAATATCAACAGTGATTCCATTTTCGATAGTAAAGATGATTTCTCTCGTCGTGGTGTCGTAACATACGGGAAGATCAATCCTGCCGAATCGTAGTTCTAAGTCCAATGGACAGCGGGCTTCTGCTTCTGCCTGGGCGCTGGCGAGATTGGTGACGACGGACGATACTGCTGCCGCAAATGAGGCGAGAATAAAAACCGACATCAATGCGGTGATTGCCTTTTTTTTCCAGTCAGACCTCTTTTTATCCATAGTCGTCTCTATACTTTAGAAGATTATATACTTTTCTTCGCGTAATCTACATTCAATAGAAATAGAACTTACACGGTTGGAGCTGGCGTTTTACTAATGCTGCATCAACGCAAGCTAACTCGGCGTCTTCAATGGC
>JACQNF010000017.1 GCA_016203215.1 Candidatus Woesearchaeota archaeon | reverse complement strand
GAATGGCTTTCTAGCACATTTATGTCACAAAGTGCGGGGTTGAGAAATCGTCTCTTTCCAAGCCTCGGCTTTTAAGCCGAGGTGAGACGATTTCCCGCACTTTCATGACATCTTGGTCTTGCCCGTCGCAATGGCAAGCTATATCTCATTTTCTGTCGCAAACATTTAAAAAAGAGCATCCCATTTTAATGGATGGTAGTAGTGGCAGGAAGCGAGGGATACTTTGGTTTTGGCTAAAGCATCTCAGGAAAGTCCGCCCACCAGTCTGACACTGACATCATAGTGTTGGCCACTTCCTTCAATGGGAGACGGGGAAATCCCGTAGCTCTGGTTCAGAAACGACACGTCCATAACTAAGGATGATAGGTTCTCTCGAGAACGATGGCGAAGTGTTCAGCGATGGACATGAGTTCCTGAGAAATCACTCGCGTGATTTCTGGGATGCCGAAAATAAGATTTTCGTGCATAAACCCTTGACGTTGGTTATGGGACCGATGAAACGGCGAATCTTGGCCGGTGCAAGTTCGAATGAACGCTTAGTCGAATGCTTCCACGATCCATCGACAACACACTGTTGTTTTGGGATCGACTGAAGGCGGCTTACGCCACCCTACCTTTTTTTCTCTCTCAGCTCTGGAGAGAATCTCGAAAAAAACACCGCCGGCCGCTGAAGCGTCGTGGCGAAATAAATACATACTCTCCCCCGAAAATTATATAAACAAAACCAAAGAATAGGAAGAGATATGGCAGATGAACCACTACGACTACCTTCTGGACAAGGCGGCTTGACGCGTTTCTCTGAAGAGATCCACTCAAAACTAGAACTTTCTCCACAAGGAGTGATGATTATTATCGGAATCGTTTTCGTTGTGTTATTGCTCCTTCACTATTTCGGAGGAAAATTTCTAACAAGCTAAGGAGAGAATTCTGATTTTGGCGCCAAACCAATCACCATGATGCCCGGCCTAAATCCTCGGAAAATGCAGCAGATGATGAAGCAGTTAGGGATTCAGCAGACAGAAATCCCCGCAACAGAAGTCATCATCCGCACATCCCAAAAAGAGATCGTGATTACGTCTCCCTCTGTCGCAAAAGTAAATATGATGGGACAAGAGACATTTCAAATCTCAGGTGATGTGGAGGAACGAAGTCTTTCCACGACTCCAGAAATCTCATCTGAAGACATCCAAGCAGTAATGGACCAGACGGGAGCGAATGAATCATCGGCACGGAAAGCGATTGAGAAACATCACGGAGACCTTGCTGAAGCAATTCTTGATCTAAGCGGTTCTGCGTAATGAGGATAACACGCATTGGATTTCGGAGGGATTGTCTGCAAGCAGTAGTTCTTCTGGACGAATAGTTTTTATAGGGAGAATGCATTATCGAAGAGATGGAGAAATATCAAGACGCATTAGAAAAAGCAAGATTCCAGTATGATGCGGCATTTCACCTTCTCAATGTTACCTACCCGCTGATAAAAGATCCCAAACTGCTGGTGGGAATCCTCTCCAATATCTCCATCTCGATGGAAAATGCCCTTGATGCAATTCTGTCGTACGAACGTCAACTTCGGCTTGTCCCGCACTACAGCGACAATTTTCAAAGCAAATTCAACGTTTTCCGATATAAATCAATGCGTCGCAATAAAATTGAACCAGAATTGATTCAATCGATAGAGATGGTCCAGTCTCTTCTCAGTCTCCACCGGCGCAGCCTCATTGAGTTCCGGCGAGAAGATCGACTTATTCTCTGTGATCGAGAATTCACGACAAACCAAGTAACCATTCCCGATATTCGCAGCTATCTTGATGCGAGCAAATCTCTTCTCGAGACTGCAACAAAGATTATTAACAGAAAGGAATAAATAGAAGAGTGTGTATCATCCCCTCTTTTGACCACAGAAACTACCCTCCATGAATGAATATTTATTGGAAGCAAAGGAAGAACTAAAACGGCTAGAGCACATTATCTACGTCAGTCTAAAGTATACGCGAACCGTTGATGTTATTGTCAATGCCCTTCACCGACTGATTGGCACATTTGATCTCATCATGGAAGCATTTCTCGAAAAAGCGCGGGAAGAGGGACGAATTGAAGCAATCCCAAAAAGCCCGGGATTAAGAGCGACAAAGCTCCGAGAGTTGTATCCTGAAGATAAAGAAATTGCACGGTATTTGGAATTCTATACTTTCGTCCGCAACCTCTTGAAATTACCACACCAGCGAAAACAGGAGTATAGACGGCATGTCGGCTTGATCGTTGATCTCGACCACGCCATTGCAGAAATAAATATTGATAATTTGGTCAATTGCGAAAAATTTATCCATCAATTCTTCCGTTATGCTTGGGATACGATCGTCGGCAAGGAAGAGGATGAATTTGCGTGAAACAAGGCCCAACATAAATATTCTTACGCCAAAAATATTAAATACTCTCTCGTCTCACTATGTGACCATCAGCATTATGCTTAAGAGGGGATATGACTAAATTCATCGCGATTGTTTCGGGAAAAGGAGGCGTGGGGAAAACAACATCAACGCTGAACCTCGGCCAGGCGCTGACAGACCTAGGAAAAAAAGTTGTTCTCCTCGATGGAAATCTTGTAACACCGAATCTTGCCCTCCATCTGGGGTTGATATCTCCGGAGGGAACGTTAAATAAATTTCTTCGCAAGGAAAAGAGTTTGAAAGAGGTTCTCTACTTTCACGAGAGCGGAATATCAGTTATCCCCTCCTCGCCATCATACAACGAATTTCAGAAAACAAACCCCCAAAAGCTCGACAAAGTGTTTGAACACCTTGATAATGTGGCAGACATTGTTCTGGTGGATTGCCCAAGCGGATTAGGTTACGAGGTTAGCCAGATTCTGAAGAATACCGATGAGGCCCTCTTGGTAGTTAATCCCACGCTGAGTTCGTTGATGGACGGGCTTAAAACAATCCAACTTGCGAAATCATACAACAATATCATCACCGGGGTGATTTTGAACATGTCTCACGGTGGCCGATTTGAACTCAGCAAAAAAGAGGTTGAAGAGATCATCGGCCATCTCGTTCTTGCAGAGGTTCGCTACGATCGCAAAATGCGCAAGGCCCTCCATCGACAAGTATCATTAAACTATCTCTACCCGCGTTCACGGTCAGCACGTGCTTTCAAAGCAGTTGCAGAACACGTCTCTCTTAAACACTCACTATGACCAGCACAAATGTTCAGCCGGCAATTCTCCAGAAAAAAGGGTGGAATGATCGGGAAATAGCCAAAGCAGAGCGCT
Organism: Candidatus Woesearchaeota archaeon; assembly: GCA_016203215.1. GTDB lineage: Archaea > Nanobdellota > Nanobdellia > Woesearchaeales > GW2011-AR9 > JACOZP01. Next base: position 1,205 of record JACQNF010000017.1, on the reverse strand, counting down.
TTATTAATGTTCCTCGTCCACAGGATACGTATTTCTCAAAAATAGTCTTCTGGAGCGCGTTAATGGTGATCATCTTTGCGAATGTGATAGTTTCTCTGGTCCTCATTCCTTTCCTGATCGTGTTCCAGAACGTGATTCTCTATAGTATCATTATCCTCCTCGCCGGGTCGATTGGTTTCCTCTATCGACTCTTGATCACCGACATAGGTCATCTTGAGCAAAAGCACCATATTTGGGCGGGGATTCTTATTCCGCTCATCGCAGCAGTGAATATGGTTGTCGTTGTCCTCGTTTCCAATTCGTTTATAAGAGATGTTGCAAAGACATCAACACCACAGAATCCATGGCTCATCGCCGCGCTCTTCTCGGCAGCATTAATCATTCCCTACTTTCTTCATCTCCTACGGAGGAGATAAACATTCTAAGATATAGATTAGATATAGATTTTGCACCAGCAGAATGTTTATGAAGCAAAATCATTCTTTTCAAACTTATGGTCGGGATAAAAGGAAAGGTAGCCGCCTTAGGAGTTACAACACTACTCGGCTTAGGAGCATCACTCCGAAGTTGCACGATAGTTCCCGCTGGGAATATTACTTTATTAGATACTTTTGGCTCTGTTAACGCCGATGAGCTGAGTCCTGGACTGCATTGGCCAGTAAACCCATTCTCCAGACGGATTGTTCTCGAAACAAGGACGCAGGAAGTGAAAGAAACACTCAATGTTCCGACAAAAGAAGGATTGATGGCGGGGCTTGATGTATCCCTCCTTTACAAAATTGATCCTACGAGGGCAGATGAAATTTACAAGAACTTAGGAATAGAGTATGCTGAAGTAATCATTGTTCCCACTTTACGAAACGTCGCTCGTGACGTTGTTGCAAACTATGGGAGCGATGATCTTTATAGTGCCAACCGTTCTCGGATTGCGTCTGACATCACCACTCAGCTGAGAGAATCCTACGACCAAAGGGGAGTTGTATTAGAAAGTGTTCTCTTGAGAGATGTTTCTCTACCTAAAGAAGTAACTGCAGCTATAGAAAGAAAGATTGGGGCAAAACAAGCAGCAGAGCAGATGGAATATATCTTACAGAAAGAAACACAAGAATCAGAGAGAAAAAGAGTAGAAGCGCAGGGAATCGCTGACTCCCAGAAGATCATCGCGAGAAGTTTAACCCCAGAATATTTACAATGGAAATATATCT
>JACQNF010000023.1 GCA_016203215.1 Candidatus Woesearchaeota archaeon | reverse complement strand
TGCATCTGCATCAACTGCTCAACGATCTGTAAGATGCGGAGAAGCTCTTCCCGCTCTTTGGTCAATGTTGCCAGAGAGCCTTTGTGGAAGCCAATTTTTTCAGATTTGTCCATTTCTTCTTTTGCCATTCTCTTTAAAGAATGAAGATAATTTATTAAAGTTTTGCCCTGATTTTGAGAGAATATGAATCTTCAAGAAGAAGCACGGCAGAATGTCCAAGACATCCTCTCTCGGAATTACCATCTTTCACCAGATCGATTCGTGTTAGTGCTCTACGACCAGAGATGTACACTTTCTCAGATGATGACAAAGGCCTATACTTCTGGCATCACTCTTAACCCTCATTCTATCATCGATATAGACACTGTTCCTGAAGAAACGGTCACCGCTCAGCTCAATTCCTTGCCTGCGCATTCCCTCGTCATTCTCATCCAGAGCACATCATTCCGAATGACAAGCCATCGTCTGCGTGCTGACCTCTTCCGTGCGGGGCACATGGTCATCGAACACGCTCGTCTCTCCTACAATGCAGAAGAACAAATCCCATACTATATCGCTTCATTGAAGTACGATACACCCTACTACGTTACTGCTAGTTCCGCAATTGAGAAACTCCTTCGACAAAATACCTCTCTCCGGATAGAATCTGTGCTTTCCACTGGTGTTTCACCGGCGGTTTACAGAGATGTAAACTTTGATGGGAAAGCACAGGGTCAGAAACAAGCAACAAAGTTGCGGTTCCAGAAGACTGATAGTTTTCTGATAACCGACCCGAGCAAAGCGAGCATGCCACCGGCCTGTGACCGGGAGCGGTCGGTTTTCTCTGACTCTGCGCCGGATGCAGTCCTTGAAGTGCGCTCTCCGTTTGAAGATCCTATTAAAAACACGGGTGACTTCTCCAACACAAAAATCATTTCTGCTGGATTCCCTATCGGAGAAGTCTTTACCGAAGCCAAAAATCTAAGCGCGATGAACGGCACTCTTGTCGTCTTTGGCTTTCCTACGCAACAGCACCGGACTCATTTCACAGACCCTTTTACGGTCACGATCAAAGATGGTTACCTTGCATCACATACTGGACCAGCGGAATTCCAAGAGATCGTCGAATTAATCTCAAAAGAAGAAGTAAATCACGCCGTGCAAGTACGGGAAATTGGTTTTGGTTTGAATCGAAACATCGGTTTTAAACAACGATTGAACGAGCCGACGGCCTTCGAACGCTTCGCCGGGATGCATTTCTCATTGGGATTGAAGCATGCGATGTACGGGAAGAAGCTAGGTCGGAAGATCTTCCAAAAATATCATATCGACATCTTTTGTCTCGTTGAAAATGTGTTTATTGGGGATACACAGATCATGAAAAAAGGAAAGTATGTCTTAAGTGATGATAACGAGAACTAAATACCTTCTCACTTAATTAACGAGCATTCTTCATCCAGACAAGACCTACTTTGGTTTCGCATTCTTCCACATGAAATCAAAATAACTCTTATATGCTTGAGCCGCGGCCGCGTTCTCGATGACAATACCTTCCGGTTCATCGGTCCAAATGATGATTGCGATCTTATCCCCATAAATATTTGTGACTGCCGGTGATTCTGAGATGTTAGCAATAAAACGATATTCGCTGGTTTTACTGTCTAATTCTTTTCGCCCGTAACGTAGCAACATTTTTGTATTGATCTTGTTCTCTTTTTTTAACCGTTCAAATTGAGAAGCAAATTCAGGCATCCTCTCTGAAAATTGACCTTCTGAACCAAATACAAAATTATCTTTTTTATTTCTAGCGATGTCTAAGAAAATAGATTTAACCCCCTTTGTTCCTTTAAATAATCGAACTTGTCCTTCAATTTTAGTTGCTTTATGGCGCGCATGCAACTCGGGTAAAATACTGGTAACCTCTTCCTCTTGTTCTTTGATATAATCTAACAATCTCTGAGGGCCGGTTGCTTGAAACCATTTAATTCTGCCAATAATCACATAACTTGCGAGGCCTTTTTCCGTCAATGATTTCAAGGCGTTATAACAATTACTTCGGTCTATCTTCGCTAGCTTTGCAATTCTCCCCGCTGTCGTTGAACCATGGTCGTTTAATGTAAGATACACCTTGATCTCATTCGGACTAAATCCAAGCTTTTCAAGTACTTTTTCAGGTTCCATCTCTGGTTCAATACCCGCTTCTCTTTATAAGATTTCTTGTTGTTGCATTTCCTACAACAAATAGTAATAAAGACGTGCCATCTCATCGTTAAAGAGGAGGAAGCTACAATGACACAATACGGGATCATCATAGAACATATCTACATAGATCTTCTGGGAGACGATTATAAAGAGGGGATAGATTATAAGCTCTTCAGAAGAAACTCGGTTCAGCTGAATTTATGGAAAGAAGTGAAACCACGATGGCAGGAAATTGGTCGACTCCGGCAGCGCGGATGGGTTTATACTGCAGATCAAGAGACGATTACCCAAATTGCTGAAATCCTGCAAAAAGGAGGATATAGATTAGAAGATACGATTGCAATAGTCGGAACAAATGAGTACCGGGGCAAGCGATATCTTGATCCCCCCGATTATGACCAAAGCACTGACTTTGAACTTGAACAGAAGATTAGACAACTATTTGCAAGCCGCACAGATTAAGATCACCACGACGACTCGGCTGGCCAAAACCTTTAAATCCCCTGAAATAATCCTCTGCTCATGGGTGTTTTTGACAAACTTTTTGGCAAGAAAAGCAGTGACCTTGACTTTGATAAAATTGCACAGCAGGAGTTAGGGTCAACACTTCCAGAACAGCCTACAGATCTTCTGAACACGCCGCCCCCTGGTTTTGAAGAAGAGAAATCAGTATTTGAAATGCCACAGATGCCTAGCCCGATGCGCTCGCAAAGTTTGTCACCCACCCGGCCTTTTACTCCGCCAGATCAATCAGTAAACCTCAGCCGCGACATCGAATTGATGAACAGTAAGCTCGACACCATTAAAGCGATGCTTGCTTCTGTCGAACAAAGGCTCGCTAACGTCGAAAGAGCAACTGGAACCCCTCCTCCACGACAGCCACAGCGGTTATGGTAGAGTATGGTTAGTCACTATTTCTCACGTTTTGCTTTCGGAGCAATCACCGTAACAACGGTCCTGGCAGATCAACTGACTAAGTTCTTGGTTTCTCAAGTTCAACCGCGCTGGAATCTCAAACTCTTTGACATCCACCTCGTCACGAATACCGGTGCCGGCTTTGGCCTGTTTCAAGATAATGCCGTACTTCTTGGCGTAGTCTCCCTGGCCGTTGCCGTCGGACTGATTCTCAATTACCAAAAGATCCCAAAACAACCTTCTCTACAAATTCTCGTATCGCTCTTTCTTGGCGGCGTACTTGGAAACCTTATCGACCGTTTCTTCCGCGGATACGTCATTGATTTCATTGACCTTCGCTTTTGGCCGGCGTTTAATGTAGCGGATGCAGCTATTAGCGTTGCGGTTGTAGGCTTGCTCTGGCAAGCATGGAATGATGAGTCCAGCAAAAGGAAAACATCTCATCACGAGACCCCGCCAAAACATCGACCATAAAGTATTTAAACAGGAAAACGTAATGAAGCAAAAATAGATATCCTTACGGAGGAAAAAACTATGGTTGCAACATGGATTATTGGAGTTATTGTCGCAGTCGTCCTGCTGGTCATTTACATTTATAACAGCTTGATTAAGCTGCGGATGAGAGTAAAGAACGCCTGGTCACAGATTGATGTCCAGCTCAAGCGCCGATATGATCTTATCCCTAATCTTGTCAGTGCCGTCAAGGGATACATGAAACACGAAAAAGGTGTCTTAGAAGAGGTGACTAAAGCACGAACTTCCTTGATGTCTGGATCATTGAAAGACAAGGCAAAAGCATCAAACCAGATTACGGACGCCTTGAAATCAATCTTTGCCGTTGCTGAAAATTATCCTCAACTCAAAGCAAACGAGAACTTCAAGCATCTTCAAGAAGAACTTTCCGGGACGGAGAGTAAGATTGCGTATGCTCGACAGTTCTACAACGACTCGGTAATGCACTACAACGAATCTCTCCAAGTCTTCCCAAAGAATCTGTTTGCCAAACTCTTCCGATTTACAGAAGAACAATTCTTTGGTGCAGATAAAGAAGAGAAGAAAAACATCAAGGTAGAATTTTAGTCATGGGCATCTATGAAGAAATCGCCTCAAACAAGAGGCGCACTTTTTTCCTCGTTTTTTTCTTTCTCGTATTCATTACGTTCTTGGGATTAGTTATCGGCGCATACTATGGAAACCAATACTTTGGAATAGTTCTTGCCCTCATCGTCGGCGGAATGTATTTTCTCTTCAGCTACTACGCAGGAGGGAATGCCATCCTCGCCATGACCGGCGCAGTGGAAGCAACAAAGCCGAAATACACCCATCTCATCAATACCGTTGAAGGATTGAGTATTGCTGCAGGTCTACCGATGCCCAAGGTTTATGTCATCGATGATAGCGCTCTGAATGCATTTGCCACCGGAAGAAGCCCGGAACATGCTACCGTTACAGTGACAACCGGTCTTCTCGATACGTTAAATAAGTTAGAGTTGGAAGGCGTCGTTGCCCATGAGATCTCTCACATCAAGAACTATGATATCCGTGTGATGATGCTCGCTTCGATCATGGTCGGCGTAACTGTATTGCTCTCTGATTTTCTGCTCCGCAGCTTTCTCTGGAATTCTCATGGCAGCGACCGGAAAAGTTCTGGAACGGCCCCCCTCATCATACTCGGTTTTGTCCTCGCAATCCTTTCGCCGCTTATCGGTGAGATGATGAAGTTAGCGATCTCTCGAAAAAGAGAATTTCTTGCTGACGCTTCTGGTGCGTTATTAACACGCTACCCGAAAGGATTGGCTGATGCATTACGTAAAATCAAGAATGATCCTGACCCCCTTGTTGATCGAGCAAACCGGGCGACAGCTCATCTTTTTATCTCGACACCATTCCGGAAGACAAAAGGGACCGTTACCAATCTCTTCAGCACCCATCCAGACATTAACGAACGGATCAAGAGATTAGAAGAGATGTAAAAGTTCTGATCTCTTAGAAAAAGTCACCGCCTCAGCCAAGAGGCAGAATGTGAACTGTGTCTATTGTTTCTGATAAATATTGAGCCTATCTAACGATCAAAACACTCTTCCTAAGAACGCACCAATCCCATAACCCAATAATGCAGTCAGGATCCCGATACCGGCCATTTCCAACCCGTTCTGCAACCAATCACCAATGGTCAGCTTCGCTTTGATCGCGCCCGTCGTAAACAATGCAATCGTCGAAAAGATGAGGGAAAGAATAATCCCCATTTTAATGGAAACAAAGAAAAAAGGCAGCAACGGGATGATCGAGCCCGTGACGGAAGAAATCCCCACGATAAATGCAGAACGAAGTGGTTGGCGGAGCTCTTGAGAAGATAACTTGAGCTCTTCTGTCATCATCGTCTCCAGCCATAACTTCTTAGAGGACGTTATCTTCTTGACAATCTGGTCCAAGAGTTTTCCCTTAAATCCTTTCCTCAAGAAAATCACCCGCACTTCGCGCCGTTCCTCGTCAGGAACTGTCTCAATCTCCTTCCGTTCTCGTTCTAATTCCGAAGAATAATATTGTTTGTATGCTTTTGTGGAGGTATAGGCAACAGCAGCCATCGAGAGCGATTCCGCAAAATTGGCAGCAAGACCGGCAATGATGACCACACGCGTTTCGTTTGTCGCGGCGGCAATCGCCAAAACAACACCGAGAACATTGACAACCCCATCCTGCCCCCCAAGGATGATGTCGTGAAACATCGATCCCAAAGAATTTGTCCTCTTTTCCATCACTAAAAAAAGAAGTCGATGAAATTTAAAATACTATCGGAAAGACACGTGTATTTAGTTCGCCGTCACGGCGGGCAAGGCTGGGCTCCCTCTTAAAACTTCATTTCGTAACGGGCAAACTTTGCCTGCCCGTAATTGTCAAAACAAATCCTTCTCGAGCAATCGTAACTTCATCTAAATTATTGATAATGATATCATTTCCCATCAAGTAATACGAGATGTTCCGTAATTCACGGATTCGTACTTTTTCAACTTCAGGAATATCCAGCACTTCAAAAGGGGCACGCCCTTTCAGATGAGGGTTGTTCTCTTGAAATAGACCAATAAATGCAGACCACGCTTCTTCCTTCGTCTCGCTTGGTTTCCGACTGACGGTGATGCTTTTCGCTTTAAATTTCTTCGTGAAATCTTTCATGGATTACTTAACGAAGCCTTGGCTTTTAAAGATTACGAAAATATTTTTCAAGTGGAGATAGTACGACAACAGAAAACCACTGCTAAAGAGCATGAGACTCCACAGCCGATTTGTCCAGAAACTACCAATAAGATATCCCACCAGAAAACCAAGGATAATCAAGATAAAAGGCAAGATCGGTTCTTTAAATCGTTTCTGATAGAAAATTCTTCCGGCCAATCCGCCAGAGAGGAAAACAGTAAAGTAACTGAACAGGGGATTACGCAGGCCAATCGCCAGAAGGAGACCAAGAACTAAGAAGAACAGCGAAAACGCTTCCGCCCAATACTCGCTCCAGATTTTTTCGCTTTTCACCATAGTAGAGAGTAGTTTTTCGCCATTTCATTTCTCCGAGCTGATCAGGAGATAGAAAACAGCTATGCCCGCGCTGACAACGACAGCAGTGATCAACCCGATGGATGTTTTGCTGAGGAGCAGAACACCAGCAAGAACGACGAGGAATATCCCTAGATAATACAATGGACGCGAACCAAAGAAAATCTGCAAGCCATCGAGCTGAGGAAAGGGAAGCAAGGAAAAGAATGCCATCACTAAGTTCAAAAGCAATCCTTTGCCAAAGAAATAACTTTCCGGGACAGCATGCAAACCGATGGCAAAGAACAACGCCGCAATCAGATTACCGTATATGCCCCATAATGCAATAAGAGCATTGTCTCGATAGGAGAAACCATATCGAAACTCACCAAGGCGCTGTTTGACCATTAAACTTGCTGTCACTGTCCCGATAAGAATGACCGGAAGACGCCCTAGACTAAGGAAAGAAAGAAGGAGCATAATCAATAGCCCCGCCCACCAGACCTTGAATTCAGCACTATATCCTTGAGAGAGACCAAACATCTTCTGGCACGCGATACGGAAGAAGATACTTATCGCTGCGGCCATAGAAACAAGGATAAAGTGACGCAAGCCGATGACAGCATCAAACGATTCGATTCCCCAATCACGAAATGAAAAGATAAAGCCGATCAAGAGGGTTGAGAGTATCAATGGCACTATCTCTGTACGTGAGAAACGCAAGAACTCTTTTGTTCGAGCCCAGAACTCTTCCCTGCTAACCATCTACTAGGACAAAGACACAGAAGTATATAAATGATATGGGTATGGGTTTGTATTAAGTCCGCTACGACAATTCGGCAGGCTGTCTGCTTCGCTTGGTAGTTCTCGACAGATGTCTTACCTGCCACAACAGCAAACTAAATACGCACGTTTCACAACACCCCCAAAATTTCCAGAATAAGTGAAGAGACATACTCTCTTTTACAACGTCAATTACTGCTCCATCTTCATTCAATTACTCCTCTTCTTTCTCAGCACCCAAACACGAGAATAACCTTCTCCTCGTTGTAATTTCTCTTCTGTACTCAACACGAACTTGTCAGACAACGGCAGCTGCCACTGCTCCCGGCCGAGGATGAGCAACGTTCCATTTGGCTTTAACAACAAGCCCGCTTGATAATAGAGCTCGTTAATCATCTCTTCATCCTTGGAAGTGATGATAAAAATCATGCGATCAATACTCTGCTCCCCATACCGTGCATCAAGATCCTCAAGGGATAATTTCTGGAAATGAATCTCTTGTGTAAGACCAGCGATGGCACTATTTTTTCGAGCCGCAATCAGATTTGAAGAAGAGCTGTCAAATGCCTCGATCAGAACGGGAGGAGATGATTTCTGAAAGCGATCATGTGTCTCTTTCGGAGCAGAAGCAACGAAAGGAAATTGATGATAAGGCCAATTCTGAATCTCACGGGAAGCACGTCGCGTCGCGTACAGCCCTGCTTCAATAGCAACCGCGCCATCCTTCGCAAGTCCTACGAGCAACTTTTCGCCAGGTTGATAACCGCTACGTCGGACAAGAAAATAGGCAAGATCGCCCTTCAACGACCCTGAGTGAGGGAAGACGCGGTACTCCCGGGCATTCAGCTCTTTTCCACAAAGATCGATCCCAACTACGAATTCATTGCCAACGGGAGAGATAACGATGACGAAGTTCGGCTTTTTATAATCAACCACCAGACTAATATTTTCGAGAGATAATTTTGCGGCAAGAACGTCGTATACTTTTCGAGAGAGTACCTGACGATGTTCTTGACCTCTCACGTTCTCAACAAGAATCGTGAAAGTCTTGCCTCCTTCAAAATACGAGGAAAGACTTTCTGAGATCGCAAGCTGACTGAGATCAGAACAGCGGCCAAGCACCAGAAGAATACGTCGCGGGACCTGAACACGAGAAAGAAAACGTTCACAAGAAGCAGTTGCTAGGAATGTCCGTTCTAATCCTGTGAGAAAGAGCACATCGCCGATCGTCTCAGTCTTGAGTGCAGGAAATTCTGGAAGAAGAAGTTCTGAGATTTCCTGCTCTGCCAATGTGGCTAATCCGGGGTTGGTAAGGAAACAAAATGTCATGAAGGAGAACTCCCAACTTCTTCACCATTACGTTCCCCTTCTTCATCTACGGCGATAATTGCCGCGGCCGCGAGCTGATCTCCCTCGTTGAGACGCATGACACGAACTCCCTGCGTCGCCCGGCCGATAGTGGAGATTTCAGAACATTTCATGCGGATGCCAATCCCTTGTTTTGAAATAAGCATCAGATCCTCAGAACCGTTCACAAGCATAGCCGCTTGCACAGGGCCGTTTTTATCAGTGATCTTGATATTGGCCACGCCTTTCCCCCCACGATTACAGAGGCGATATTCAGAAACAGGGGTTCTTTTCCCATAGCCATCGCGAGTCAAGGTTAATATTTCCATCCCTTCCTCCGCGGCGAGCATCCCGATAACCTCGTCGTCACCGTCAAGCTTGATTCCTCGAACGCCATACGCCGCTCTGCCGACCGGCCGGACATCTTCTTCGTTAAATCGATTGGCCTGACCTTCTTTTGTTGCCAGAATGATTTCCTGATTCCCGTTTGTAAATCGCACATTCACAAGCGTATCTCCTTCTTCAAGATTAATTGCACGGATACCCCCCCGTCGAGGATGCGCAAATTCAAGCAAGCCTGTTTTCTTGACCGTACCCTTCTGTGTCGCCATGAACAAATAGCCTTCGGTGAAATCGCGGACAGCAATGACCGCAGTGATCTTCTCAGAGCCCTGCATTTCAATGACATTAGCAATGTGCTTTCCTTTCGATTCACGGTTCGCTTCCGGAATACGATATACTTTTAGCCAATACACTTGACCGTTGTTTGTAAAGAAGAGAAGATAATCGTGTGTTGAACAAGTGAATATTTTCTCGACAAAGTCTTCTTCTTTCATCCCTGCCGCACGGATGCCTTTTCCACCTCGCTTCTGAGTCTTATAGGTTACAAGGGGCATGCGTTTAACATACCCAGAATTGGTGATCGTCACGACGACCTGCTCATCCTCGATAAGCTCTTCCATATCAAAATCATCATCTTCACCGGGAATAATCCGTGAACGACGTTCATCACCATAGGCATTCTTAATCTCCATCATCTCCTCTTTAATCAGCGCGAGTATCTTCTGCACCGAACCGAGAAGCTCTAGATAGTATTGGATCTTCTGCAAGAGGTCTGCATGTTCTTCCTTGATCTTTTCCTGTTCTAACGACGCAAGTTTCTGCAACCGTAAGTCCAAGATCGCTTTTGCCTGCTCTTCTGAGAGAGAATAGGTAGTTGTTAAGAATATTCGTGCATCATCCACTGTCCGACTGCGCCTGATCCCCGCGATGACACGATCAATATCGTTCAGGGCAACGAGAAGTCCCTCTAAAATATGAACTCGCGCACGAGCTTGTGCCAGCTCATATTCAGTACGACGAGTAATAATCGTTTTACGGTGTTCGATGTGATGCTGGAGAAGATCACGCAGCCCTAATAGCCGCGGTTCATTGTTGACGAGCGCTAGAAGCGTAATCCCAAAAGATACTTTTAACCTGCTGAATTGGTATAATTGATTGAGGATAACGTGTGGGTCGACATCTCGTCGTAGCTCGATGACGATCCGGATCCCTTCCCGGTCGGACTCATCATTGATATTTCGAATGCCTATAATTTTCTTCTCATTAACAAGATCGGCAATCTGCTGGATTAGCTCCTCTTTATTAACCATATAGGGGATTTCTGTGACAATGATTTTTTCCCCTTCCACATGCGAAACAGATTTGATGGTGACTTTCCCTTTTCCTTTGCTATAGGCATGCAGTAGGCCGCTGCCACAAACAACTTCCCCACCCGTCGGAAAGTCCGGCCCAGGGACGAGAGACGAAAGCTCCTCCACGGAGAGTGAAGGATTATCGATCAGCGCAGTAATTGCTCCGGCAATTTCTGTAAGATTATGGGGAGGGATACTCGTCGCCATGCCTACGGCAATACCCGAGGAACCGTTCACCAGTAGGTTCGGAATAACTGTAGGAAGAATGACAGGCTCTTTCAGTGTCCCGTCAAAATTTTCCTTGAATTCGACCGTATTTTTATCTATGTCTCGCAGCATCTCTTCTGCAATTTTCGAAAGCTTCGCCTCGGTGTACCTCATCGCCGCAGCGTTATCACCATCGATGCTTCCAAAGTTTCCCTGCCCTTTGATCAGAGGGTAGCGGAGAGAGAAATCTTGAGCCATCCGAACTAAAGAATCGTACACTGCCGTATCCCCGTGAGGGTGATACTTCCCTAACACTTCCCCAACAATACGAGCAGACTTCTTGAATGGCTTGGTGTGAAACATCCCCAGATCATACATCGAGTAAAGAATCCGGCGGTGGACAGGCTTTAAGCCATCTCGAACATCGGGGAGAGCGCGGCCGACGATGACAGACATGGCGTACGTCACATATGCTACTTTCATCTCCTGCTCAATCACACGACGGATAAATTTCGTGTTCTCGGAAGGTTGCTTTTCTTGGTTTGGGGAGGTCATATTAAGCTTGCGAGGGAAGGTTTTTCAAGGACTGAAATCGTCAGTTTATCGACGATAAACAGTGTAGAAAACCGAGAGATGGGCGGTTTATAAATATTGCGGTGAAGAATGACTCATTGTCGAAAAAGCAGGGTTATGATGCTGTCTGCCTCTTTGTCAAATGCAAAGATAACTTTCCCTAGTTTGGATTTGAGACTAAGAAACAGGACGCCTGATGAGGAAATTGTCACCTCGTATTTATACATTATGAAAGACTAAAAAGGTCGTTCCTTCCCTCTCTTTTAAATATACGAAAAATAAGAAATAAACGTTTATCTGATAAAAGAGGTGAAATGATGGGAGAAAGATTAGTCCATATCATTGGTACGGGGACAATTGGAGGCCCGCTCATCGGGCTTTTTGCACGACACAGAAAAGAATGGGACATCGATCACGTCTCGTTCCACAAGCGAACACCACTCAAGGAAGATAGGCCTACAGTAAAATCATTGATGGATCAAGGTGCAGTGCTTGCTGTTGACGAAAGCGTCCGGCAGGAATTTGAACGTTTGGGAATGAAGCCAACGTACGACGCGACGGAAGCATTAGAACGAGCAGATGTCGTTATCGATTGCACCCCCGTGGGCAACCAGAACAAAGGAACATTGTACGAAAAAATGAACGGGCCAAAAGGATTTATCGCCCAGGGATCGGAATTCGGCTTCGGGAAACCGTATGCCCGGGGAATCAATGATCGTGCCCTCATCCCCGGAGAGGATAGATACATCCAAGTTGTAAGTTGCAATACTCATGCGCTTGCTGCATTGACAAAAGTCATAGGATACACAGGAACGACGCAGGAACCGATCGATACGGAAAATCTCGTCAAAGGAAAATTTTTGTTTATCCGACGCGCCACGGACATTTCTCAAGATGAGGATTTTGCGGCATCGCCGTCGGTAGATAAGCATAAAGACTCAAAATACGGCACGCATCATGCTCGAGATGGAGCTCATCTCTACTCCACCCTTGGTGTCGAGCCAGCGATTTTTTCGAGTTCGATGAAGATTCCGAGCCAATACATGCACGTCACTCATTTTACAATCACTGTCCGAGACCAAGTTGAAACAAGTGATTTAGTACAGCGGATCAAAGACGATGAATATCTTGCCGTGACCCACAAAAAGACAACGGGAAATGCCTTTAGTTTTGGTCGTGATCAAGGCTATCACGGCAGAATCTTCAATCAAGCGATTATCCCTACAAGCGCGTTACACGTCTCGCCGACACCTGCCGGCTGGGACGTAACGGGATTCAGTTTCACGCCGCAAGACGGAAATTCTCTGCTCAGTTCCATGTCAGCAGCGCTCTGGATGCTTGATCCTCAACGGTATGAACAACAGCTAGAGAGTCTGAAGAGATATATCTTCAAAGAAATCTGACACTCTGGCCTTGCTGCCGTGACGACGAACATAATATACACTTCTTTTTTTATCCAGTACTTTGATCGTGGAACTCGCCCATTGCTTTCTTGATCTCATCCTTCGCTTCTCCTTCGTTCTGATTCAATTCTAGCAAACGTTCCACTTCATCGGCTTCCTTGTTCACTTCTTCAGCTTCTTTCAAGACGTCCTGCGGAACACGGTTAAGGAAAGCGTGTTTCGCTTCTTCACTCGGCAGATCAAAATACTCAAAGAATTTTTTAGTGAGCTTAACTTGAAACGTACGGCCAGATTTTTCTTTGGCGATGAATCCCTGTTCCTCCAGGGCTCTCATGTGATCGTATGCGGCTGCGCTGCGCAATTTGATGACGTCGGATTGGACAACAGGATATTTCCAGGCGATGACGGCAAGCGTCTCCATCAAAGGACGTTCTAATTCCGTGCTGGAGACAATGCTGCTCACGAGAGGGACGAATTCGTCGCGGACGGTTAATTTCCATCCATTCTCTTTCTTGACAATGCGCAATGAATGATCTAAACCTTCGTATCTCTGCTGCAGCTGGAAGATGATTTCTTCCGTCTGCTCCATCGTCAAAGAGCATAAACTTGCAACTCGTTCCGTCGTTATTTCCTTGCCGACAGCAAAGAGGACAGCTTCCACTTTTCGCTCGTTAACATCCATCTTAATGTTCCGCTAGTTCTTCTTCCTTAAGATAATAGATATCTTCTTTTAAGTCTATCTTGCCCTCGTCGATCAGTTGATCGAGAAAATCTTCCAGCTGATTGATATTCACTCCCGTTAAACGGCTCAGGTGAGCCGAGGTTAAATTCTGAGAAGAGAGAAGAACCAAAATATAATTCTTAAGGAGGTCTTGGGTATTCTTGTGAAGATGCTCATTCTCCAAGCGCAGCTGTTTGGCAACCATGTCTACTTGGTGCAAACGAGCCTGAAGATCATTGAAGAGAGAAGAAACATCCGCATTCTGCACGATGAGTTCGCTCGGTTCCAACACTTCAACGAGAGAAGGCATATAATCAAAGCAGAAACCAATAATATTTCCAAGTGAACTTGTCTTAATCTCGAGTTCAGCAAAGATCATCCAGAGCTGCTGTTGTTCTTGTTTCTGGATTTCCGCAATCTCCTCGGAGATAACGGTATATTTCTGATCGGTCTTAAGCTTACCGATGTACTCCTTGAGAGAGTTTTCAACATGTTCTTTCGGGCGACCGGCAATCTCGATAACTGTGCGAAAAACGACCTGTGGATCCATATATTGGATGAATGGCCGATTGTTTTTAAGCCTTTCTGAAAGGGGGATGTATTTAGTTCTTTGTCACAGCGGGCAAGGCCAATAGGTCTGTCTTGATCAAGTGTCATCACGGTCTCCAAGCCACAACTGCTACCACCAGAAGCGCCAAGGAGATAATCAGAAAATAGGGTGTTGTCTTCTTTGACTTGGCAGAGGTCGACTCGTACACCACTATTCCCGGCACCGAAGAGTCAGTCTGCGTCTGAAGTTGAACACGTGATGCAAGAGACGGCGTCGCCAGTAGGAGAGGGGAAGAATTGAATGAAGAATTAACTGCCTGCTCAACGACAGTTGGTTTTGCCCTGACAAAAATCTCTGCTGTCGCTTCTTTCGGTGTCTTAAGCCCTTCCTGAAGAAGACGAACCTTCACTTTGTACATCCCTTCTGGAACGTCGGGATCGATTTGGAGCAAGAGGTTCTTTGTCCGCTCCTCACCGCTCCGAAGAGAGAGGGAAGCGATTTCACGACCATTGCTCACAGAATTCTGAAGACAGGAGTAACACGTCCTTCCGGTATACACATACCCCGAAAGCGAATAGTCCACAGAATCTTTGTCCTTGACCGCGCCTTTCACTGACGCGATGACGCGGAGAACATCGCCAGCAACAACCGAAGGCGGAACTTCAAGAGAGAGAGAAGCGGCTTTGCTCTTAGCCGCCGTCGTCGCCGTGGCAGTAGAATAAATCGTCGTCGTCTTGCAGAGATCTTTTGATATTCCTTCGACGGACACTACCTTCTCCATACGCTGACCAAGGCCCTCAACGACGATGGTCACTTCCTCCGAACCACTTTCTTCGCAGCGAGAATCAAGCTGAAGAGGAACAGTGAGCGTTGAAAGATGATATTTCTCTTTTAACAGAAAAGAGGTCGTCGTGCTCACCTTCTTACCATCCGCTTCTGCCCAGAGGCGAACCTCGTTCTTGGTGCCATTCCCCTTGAAGATGCTAAGACGAAGTGAAAGCAGATCGCCCCAGCGTGCTGTCTCGTCTGACCCCAGATAGATTTTCTCGATGACAATCGTACTTTCCGTCTGAGAAAGATTTTCTCCTGTTTGCAAGAGATATAACCTCTTGACGACATTATTTTCAAGCTGACGATCAGAACAGCTAAAGTTATCCAACGAAAATATGACGAGATGCAGACCACTTGGAAGCGTCGGAGAATACTCTTTTTGCAGAGAAGAACGAAGAGAGACATTTGTCCAAGGAGTGTATTCCTTCACGACGGAACCAGAAACCGTCGTGATCATGCCTGAAACAGTAATGGAAACGGGCTTTGGAGAAGGGTTCTCTACTGTCAGGGAGAAAAGGAGTTTGGAGGTATTGGAGATAGGATTTCCCTGCAGAGAAAGAGCGATGTCACACGACTCATCAGCAAAAAAAGGGCTGAGGGGTGTCGGCGTCGCGAGGAGCCACTGTGAACCATTATATTGCCAAGAAAAACCTTCCTTGCTGCCGCTGTAACTCATCGTTGCAAGAGGATTCTGTTGTTGATCGAGGAGTATAATCTCATCATAATCGTTGTCAAGAGAAAAATCACTATCACCATTGCGGTAAACGAGAAGATAACAGCGAGAGCACAGCGATGAAAGCTGCCCTCCTTGAACATTCGTGTCCGAGAGAAATAACTTACCTCCGCTATTGTCCATCAGCACCGTCCCGCGAAGATCGAGGTCACGAGAGCCATTGTTATAGATCTCAATCCATTCGCCCTGCGGAAGAAAAGCATCATCTGCGCCCGCGGGATTAGGAAGAAATTCTGTAATGAGTATTTTGGGGATAGATGACACACCATTCTCCCAAATACTGTTTTGCTCCCCCGGCGAACCTCCCGCAAACAGTGATTCTCCCCACGTATTATCTTGACGACGTTCAAGAGTTTTGTTATTTTTTGACGCGCCAAGCGTAGGAGTGTACGTGGCTTGCGCAGAGCAGGTGCCGTTGAGAACAATCGTATCACCTCCATTTGCGAGAGATAAAGAAAGAGGGATGATCGTCCCATTAAACGAAGACATGTTCTTGAACAGCTCTGGTTTTCGCGCAACAATGGTAAAGTTTCCGGAGGAGACAACCAATGAAGGCAGTGGTTTTTTATCCAAGAAACAACCAGACAGGTTAAGACTCTCATTTCCATCATTCCAGAGCTCGACCCACTCATTGAGCTGACCGCCAAATGCGTCCGAAGGATCATACGCAATTTCTTGGATCTGCAGAGCAGCTACGATACCTGCCGAGAAAAGAATGAGCAAAATGACTCCCAAAAAATAGTTCCACCTCCCCATCTCTCTAAAAACCAGAAAAACGACTTAAATAGATTAATAATTTCTAATCGTCGTTCTCCAAAACAACCGTTGGAAAAGAGATTTTCACCATTCTTGAATACTAAACAAAGTTTATAAACGTCTTTCCCGTGCTAACCACTATCATGTCTTGGTTCAGCAGAAAGAAGATTCCAAAAGTACCGTTCCCACCAGGCCACCCTGCGGGAGAAGGCGCATTGCGCTTCCCTTCACTAAAGCCAGAAGAACGAGTCATTGAACCGACAAAAGTAAAAGAAGCGGTAGGTTTAGAACCACCATCCATTACCGAAGAAGCGCCGAGTAGAGGGTTGCCGCCATTACCTTCGTTTGAAAAAGCACCTGTTACGGAGCGCATGCCGAGCAAACCTGCGCAGACAACAGAAGAAATGCCCCCTCGACCCGTCTTTCGTACATCTATGGTTTCCACACTGACGGAGGAAAGCGAGCCGCTCTATGTCAAAGTCGATGTCTACCAACGACTTTTAGGAGAAATTGATTCGATTAAGAAAGAAGTCACGGATGCTTTCGAAATTTCAAAAGATCTCGAAACATCGGAGTACAATGAAGAAGAAAACTTCGCAAAGCTCAAGCGGTCTGTGCGTATCATCCACGATCGTTTATTACAGGTAGATAAAACATTATTCAAATCACAAGGAGATTAGGAGGGATTTTCCATGGAACGCATGCCTGTTTTTGTAAAAATCGATGAATATAATGAAGTGTTATCGGTTGTGAAGTCTGTACGAAAAAAACTAGAGGAAGCAAAAGAAACACTGCTAAAGATTGCAGACCTCAAAAATGAAGAGGATCATCAATTAGAGATGTGGCAGAACAGTTTGGCTGAATTAGAGAAGAAAGTTGATTTTATCGACCACTCTCTTAATGAACCAGAACAATTTTAACGGAAGACGATGAAGACCAAAAAACAGCATCATCATAAGAGGACTGTCAAGAGAGCGATTCAGGCACCCGAGCATCATGCGACACGAGCGCATGTGGATAAAGAACCAGAATATATGGTCCAATTGGGTGATCCAAAAGTGCTACGAAAAGATCTCTTAGAATCACTGCGAGAAGTGATCATTTTTATGCAAGGATACGAAACATTCCGCAAGATCCAAGAAGAGAAAGTTGCCCTGTTCACGATTCTCAAGTCAGAAGTGAAAGAAATAAACGCCCTCATCGAAGGGAAACTAAAACGATATCTGCCGAAAGGCAAATTACATCTGTTATCCGAGAAACAAATCCGACACCAAGATCAGCTCGAAGAATTACCTACGGAGCCCCAAAGAGTAGAGGTTGTACCGATTGAAAGGCCACTGCGAAGAGACCCCACTCAGAGGACGGCACCTCCGAGTGAATTGGAAGAGTTGGAAAAACAACTGCGGGATATTGAAACACAGCTTCAGAACATTAATTGATTTTTCTGAACACAATCCAAGATATCGCACACACTTTTTCGTTACTTTTATAAAAAGAAGAGGAATTTTTGTTCCAATGCGGGAGTAGCGAAGTGGCCAAACGCGGCAGACTCAAGGATTTTGAGTGATGAGCTATCATGCAATGACAAATGCTAGTGCCCATTGTTGAGGAATCTGTTCCCTTAGTGGGTCCGCAGGTTCGAATCCTGCCTCCCGCACCATCTCTGTTATAGA
>JACQNF010000022.1 GCA_016203215.1 Candidatus Woesearchaeota archaeon | reverse complement strand
CTTGAATAGCGTTTGACGCCCTGATCCGTTTCAATATCGATAATCAATGGCCACGCACGAATAAACTTGGCAATGGCTTGGATATCTTTAGGTGTTTTCTTTGTTCTTTTCATCGAGAAGATTGATATGAAAAACATCATTGACGGCCCATGCTAGAATTAGGCAAGCATCTGCCTCGTTGTCATCTTTGATGTGTTTGCCAAAAAGCTCTTGGGCTCTCGTCACCATTTCTTTTTTGGAATTTTTGCGATCTTTGGCTCGATGATTTCCCAGGGCAAACGCCTTGACACTTTGCACCGCGGCTCCCGTGTAATCGATTTTGCGTTCTTCACACCACATCTGGATCACTCCACAATACGAACCGTACCAATGAGCGGCCGAAACCCCCAAATGATGCCTCACCTCTTCCGTCACAACAAGCTGTGGTTTACCGTAGTCCATCTCAATCTTGTCCAAAAAACTAGTCAG
The DNA here is from genome assembly GCA_016203215.1 of Candidatus Woesearchaeota archaeon. Taxonomy (GTDB): domain Archaea; phylum Nanobdellota; class Nanobdellia; order Woesearchaeales; family GW2011-AR9; genus JACOZP01. Next base: position 11,533 of record JACQNF010000022.1, on the reverse strand, counting down.
ACGCACGAGGCGCATACCAGGGCCCTCAATGCGTTTTGAATCTAATGAAATAGCTCCAGAAGTAATTTTTTTGTTATGATAAATAGCCCATCCCGTTCTAGCTGCAGTGTCAATGGCCAAAACTGGCCTTGTAAAATCCATTAACTATGCCATCCTTCCGCGGTCGCCATCCAGGCTTTTAAACACTCCCAATTACAAAACGAGTCGATATGTTGTTCGGTCTCCAAGCGAAAACATTGATCGCACGGTTTGCCGACATGATAACCCTTAATTTCATAATGCACTTCATTAATACCGCTTCGAATCTCTTTCTGGCAGTGCGTGCAACACAGAAGACTAATCACGGAACGTCCCTCCGTATTCTTGAATCATATCTCGAACGGTTTGTTGCCAAGAGTATTGCGGTTGCCAATCAAACACTTGACGCACGCGCGTCGCATTACTCACGTAAAACCGATGATCTCCAACGCGCCAATCGTCAAAACTGAGACATGGCGTTGTGTGAGTCGCCTCGGATAAAAAATCAATCACTTCCAAAAGAGAGGCTTTGTTCTCCATACCTCCGCCAAGATTAAACACATTTTCTGGGTGAGCTCCTCGTTGAAACGCCCTAAAATATATTTCGGCGGTGTCGCGTCCATCTAAAATATCCCGAACCTGATGACCCGTGCCATAAATCGTCAGCTGACCATGTCCTTTCACAAATTGGTGGGTAAAATAGGAAATCCACCCTTGTTCGCTCACGCCCAGTTGATGGGGACCTCCGATACAACTCATGCGAAAAATGGCGCTGGGAATGCCGTAAGTCGCCGCATACTCTTGAGTCCGTCGATCAGCGGCAGCTTTGCTGGAACCATACGGAGAAGAAGAATAGGAATAACCCTGACCATCAAGCGGAAACGTTTCAGGATTCCCTTGGTACGTAGAATCGACTGGCACGAATGTTTTCTCTTGTTGAAATAATGGCAACTCATTAATTTTATCGCTATACACTTTGTTCGTCGACGCGAATAAGATAAATGGTTTCCCATGATGTCGAACATACTCCAAGACGTTGTTAGTTCCATCAGCGTTAACCCGCCAATCGTAATCCGGATTCCTGAGAGATCTTGGGATTCCAGGATTAGCCCCGAGGTGGGCCACGCAAACAAATTCATGGGATAACTCTGCGAGATCTTCTGGGTTTCTCACGTCACCCCAAACAAATTCAAATTGATCTTGGTATGTTTTCTCTAGGTACTCAAGATTCCTGTGGACACCTCGGCGGGATAGGTTGTCAAGGGCAATAACCCGATAGCCCTCTTGAATAAATTTCTCAGCCACATTCGTCCCAATAAATCCCACCCCTCCCGTAATCAGAATGCGGCCTTTGCTCATCGTTACAGCTTTTGACTCACCGCATCGACCAACTGCGTAAATTCTTCAATCGTGGTCGCTTTCACCGACTTGGCTTTCATGAGTCCCAACGCCACGGAATAGGCTTTTTCTGATTTCTCCACATTCTCCGCGACTACGTCCACAGCTTTAATAAACTGTTCAATGGTTGTCAGCTTTAAGAGTTTCGCAGTCATGAGTGCCTGCACGAGCTTGTAGGCTTTTTCAATGCGAGAGCCCGAGGAAAGAATCGTCGTGGTGTAATGCGTAGTCACATCTTTTTGCCACGGAATTTGGTAGGGGGTTTGATCCCACGGCCAATAGGGATGAATAAAACATGTACCAATCTGATACTCTCCGGTCCCATCCTGCTTCAGGTTTCCAGTACTTACAAAATTCGTTAATTCATTCATGGTGTTCATGTCTTCGCCTCCTTATCCTTTTGTAATCGTTGGGGCAATTTGAAGTTTGCCCACCAGCTCTTTGAAAAAACACGGTTCACAAATTTCAAATTCATACTTGTCTCCATCATGTGGACTCCCATAGCCAAACCAATGCACAATCTTAATATAGTCTTCAATGAACGCATTCTTTTTGGACAGTAAATGTTGGATTTTCTTCCCACACATATTGCATAGAATTTCGTCAGGCTCGAAGATCGGCTTGAGCTTTTTCATCGCAAGCTCAGGTTAGTATCCATGATCGGATCAAACTCAGTCGCTTGTTTCATCACCCGCAATTTCTGCACCATCGCCTCATAGCATTCTTTCGTAGCTTTAATATCTCCGTCGGCCGAATGGGCTTTGGTATTGGTTACCCCCAAGGCTTTACTTAGACTTTCTAAATTCATGTAGCCATTATAGGTTTTGATCACGCCCGCATCCAACAACGCTAATCCTAATGGCAACGTATCAAGATGATGATAGTGTACCATCGTTTCAAACGCTTGAGTTTTGCCCAAGCGCAGAAAAAACTGATCTAAAAACGGACGGTCAAATTTAATCACATTATGTCCTGCTAAGAGAATCTTCGGCGATTGGGGTCGCAAAAACTCCAGGAATTGATCCGCCACCAAACTGGCTTCGGGAAAATTCGATAACTGCGAAGATACGAGGCCATTGACTTCGAGAGCTTTGGGATGAATGTCAGCGCCAGCATGGGGTTTGACATAACTCGTAAAAGTTTGTCCATCGAGACGAATGGCAGCGATTTGGAGAATACACGATTTGAGCGGATCCAATCCCCCTGTCTCTACATCACACCATACGGTATTCAGCCTACTTGACATCGGCCATCCAATCGGCAATAAATCCGACCAACAAAGGAATGAACGTAAAAGCCACGGCCACATAGATTGCTAATCGCAACTCTCCGTCAGGCAATTTCGCACCTACATACACGCTCATCAGCAAACTAATTAATAGTCCAATACGCTCAATCGCTCTCATGGCTTGACACTCTCCCAACTTTGTAACCCTTCGCGATCAAATAAAAAGGGCTCGACTTGTCCATTCAAACTTCGCAATTTTTCTTTGACGACTTGCTGTCGTTCAAACGGCACGAAAAATAATAAATAGCCTCCTGCGCCCGCGCCCAGCAATTTGCCTCCCCATGCCCCCGCCGATTTCCCTTCTTGATAGAGACTCTCAATCGTGGCATTCGTAATCTGATCATGTAACTGTTTTTTGAGCTGATACGATTCGTCAATGTACCGAGCGAATAATTCAATATCTTCGGTATTCCATGCCTGCTCCAATTGGTACGTCAACGCTGTCAACTTTTGCAATAAGGGAATATTATTCTGATTAGCCACGCTGGACATCAAAAGAGACGATTGATGCGTCATGCCGGTATAGCAAAGCAACGTGTGCATCTGAAGATCATGAAGAAATGACTTGCGATAATTGAGCGCATGCACCACAAAAGGCTTAGACGAATATTCAACCAAGTGAACATTGGAAGCGTACGCGGCGGCCACAAAGTCTTGCATCCCGCCTTCCCATCCGAGAATTTCTCGTTCCACCACAAACGCTTGGTGTGCCAGTTCGGCCGATCGAGTCGGTAATCCCAAGCCAAACAAATGATTGAGTCCGTAAATCAAACCGACCGCAATTGCACTACTCGTCCCCAATCCACACCCTGGTGCCACATCGGATTTAATCCCGATCGTGACCCCCGATTGTAATTTCACAAATTTCACACATGCTTTGGCTAAATCTGACAACCCATCAAAGCTGGGCTCTTGGTCATATTGAAAGACTGTGCTGGTGCCAAAATCAATATCTTGAATCACCACTTGGTCATCGGCGCGCGGCGTGAGAGAAACGTACACATAGCGGGCAATATTACACAGTAAGGTGGCGCCTCCATGGGCCAAGTAAAAATCTTTGACATCGGTGCCACCCCCACAAAACGACACGCGCAACGGGACACGAACTAAGAGAGTCATAGAATTGGAATAGGGCTATTATACTATATCTAGTAGGGGCTTGTCAAGAGGTACTACGATCATGATGGGAGGGGTTCCCAGATCATTTCTGAATAGGCGTGAAACCGATGACCGACCGAGACGTGCTGGGTATGAATCAAATGCACTTGTGGTGATCCTAGGAGATATTGATCATACCCTTCGACCATATGATGGCGACGATGATTGCGACGACTCCGTTGACAATCAGAGGGATGACACAAGGCTCGAAAAGGTTCCACGTGAATAATACGCTGAAAATAACGATGGAGATACGCAAAAAATGGTTTCCAGTGGGTCAGTTGTTCCATGGAGCAGACGGTCAGTGCAGTGCCCTTGAGTAGGAATGACTCGGGGGGATGTTGCATGTCAAATTGCTGAAAAGGCACTTGCCAAATCTGCGCAAATTGAGCCGTCAAGGCCACTTGGTCATACGCTCGCACTGTATAACCCTGTTGGGTTAAATACCCCGCCACCGAACATGAACCTGCGCCAAATTCATGAATCGTGCCTTTCCCATAACGTTGACACAATTGAGGAAGGCGTCTTTTCAAATGTCGCCATTCTTCTGGATGCAACTGATTAGTGAGGGGGATCGTCGCTTGCTGTAATTGCCTCAACCATTGTTGGTAAATCTCTTGCCATTGCGATCGCGTTCTTTTCATGTTAGGGCATGGATGAATATTGCTCAGTATTATGTAACACCGGCAACGCGTGGCCCCGATACCACACCGTTGTATCCTGATGAAATCTTTTCTGAAAATATCGCTCTCGTAATTGCGACTCTTGTTCTCCTCGATAGCCGGTCTTCGACGTTTGCCCATACAAGAGATGGAGTGCGACTGCCTGACACACTTTTACGACCTGGCCTCCCGCTTGATGGATCCGGTCACAGTAATCGAATTCTTCTCCTCCGCAGGGTTGCCCCAATGGCGTTCGACTAAAGCGTTCATCAAAAAATCCCACCCGCTGAAAACAGGTACGTTTAAAATAAATACCCGCATCTCCAATATCATCCACGCGCATCTCGGGTTGTGTAGAAGCCACCTGAATCAAATTTTGTTCAACGTCTTTCCCCGGATACGGTCCATGTGCATGAAAAAAATCTTCAATCGTTTGTCGATAATGCTGAGGACCTTTTTGATCTTGATCAATCAATCGCGCTCGTACTCGACTATCATAATTTTCACGAATATTACTCCACAAGCTCATCACATTGTTCGGACACAAAGCAAATACATTGTCAGCGCTCGACTGAACCGTGGTTAATAATAACGGTAGGGTTTGTGAGCTAAACCAACAATTATTCGATGTATAAAATAAATCTTCTGACGTGAGGGTGATCGCATGATTCAGAGCTTCTCCCATTCCCATGGCTTGATCGAGTGGTTGCACGATGATGATAAATTTTTCTTTGGGATAGCCTGCGTATCCTGTCTGTTGAATTTGCTCAAGAAATCCCAAGAGTCGTGGATCTTGCGTGCCGGCGGCAATGATAATACATTTTGTAAAATTAAGCCCTGGGCGAAATAAAGTCTCAAAGGTAATGACGGTGGTGGAATAGCCTTCGACAATGCTGATATAAATCGAATAGGATCTCATCGAATAGAATGGAGCATCGGTAATTTCTGCTCTCCCACCAGTACATAATCGTGAGTTTCTTTGGTGGCTAGTTGACGACAACTAAATCCTTGAATCTCTTTCCAGCGTTCACTCTCCGAACCATGATATTTATCCGTCATCCGGCGTTGAGCGTCAGAAAAATCTTGGTCCGTGAGTCGTCCATAGATAACCCCTCGCGCAATTGGCCAACACATCAGCGATCGAGAAAACACCGTCAAGAGTCCTGCTTGGGTCATACGTGATTGATAATCCCAGTCTTCTCCTACAAACCGTAAGTGTTCATCGAAAAATCCTACCGTGGAAAAACATTGATGCTTCATGTAAAATGTACCACCCAAGACCCCTCCCGTCAATTCTGTTGAAGAAATCTGTCGCAATGCCAAAAGAGGATCAGGATCTTGCTGGAGACAAAATTGACGAATCCGATAGAGCAAAACCTCATCTTTGATACCCGATTGCACCCATTGATAGACTGTTTGGAGATATTGATTGCGGTCGTCTGGTAAGAGTTGGATTTCTCCGCAATTGACAATCCCAATGCAAGGAGACAACGCATGGTCATATGCCACCGCCTGCAACGAGGGAATGAGCGTATCAGGATAAAGGGCATGGGTTATGACCAACAGATCTTCTTGCGGTCCTAATCGTTGAATCACTGCGTTCAAACATTTCGAAGGACCTCGTCGTTCTGAAAATTCAATCAGACGAAATTGGTCCGCAATATAATGTTTGTAGCCGTGTTGACAAATTTTCCGTGTCATGGTTTTCACTTCATGATCAGCGGCATCATTGACGAGATAACAAGTTTCAAAAGGCACCGTAATCTGATCGAGGAGAGATTCTAAAGTGAGTTTAATCAGTTCGGGATATTTAATGGTCGGAAAATAAATCGAATACTTCATCCGGGTCGACCTTGTTCTGGGGGCCAGGTCGTGCCAGGTTCACCACGATATCCCCCGTACATGCCCAAAATGACTTCATCCCCGCTGATCCCATCTTCTCGTTTCTGGCCATGAGCAGGCGCATGTCCCAAATCTTTATGCAATACTTTATATCCCCCAATCACCATCTTTTGTAAGCCGCGTTCTTCCAACTTCGCCATGAACCCCCAATCTGCGGTATGCGCTTTATGTAGGGGCCAACAACCTAATTCAAAGAACAGATCTGTTTTCACCATCATGCAACGAGGGGCAATACTGGCGTAGAGAAGAGCTTGGTAGCCATTGTGTTCGAGCATAGGAGGCAAAAAAGTATGTTCCGGCGGTCGATAAGGAGACCAAATCCCAATATTGGTAAGCCCTTTAAACGCTTCAATCGTGTTCAAACTATGACTGAGCCAGCCCGACTGAAATTCCATATCATCGCAACTTAACACCAACCATTCAGGGGGCGGGGGCCCCAACGGACCATAATGAATCCGAAACACACTCGCGCACGCATTGGCAAAGCCTGACGGCCACCAATCGTTCTGAGGATCATGCAGAAACAAATGCTGTAATTGTCCAGCGCCCAATTTATCCAAGAGATACTGTGTGGATTCTGCGCAATGAGTGACGTGATTGACAATGAGACGAAATTCTCGATCGGTATTCGCAAGTAAACTTTCCACACACATTTTCAATTGACGTGGACGATCTTGGGCGCTCTGAATAATAATGGCAACGTTACTTTGATTCATAGCGCTGCACCGGGCTCTTCCGTTCATGCATAATTAACCCTTCGGTTACCCACAATGATTTGAGAATTTCCCAATCAGGGGTTTTACTGTGTAATGTACACGGTTGAATCTCATTGCACGTCGCCCCCCGGACTGTTTCCACCACGCCCCCCTTACTCCATTGGCGCAACAATAAATCTTCCATGACATAAATGCCATAAAATCGCTGATCAATGCCCCCCGAATCCTCAATCATCTGCCGTTCAAACGGCGCCCCGACCATACCCCGCGGATGAGACAAGCCATAGGACACTTGACAATCTTGAAACAACACATATTCCCAATCCGTCACTTGATTCCCAAAGACAAAATATTCCATTGAAGACAAATCATAGGGTAACTTTCTCTCCAATGTTTTTTCCATCACTGCATCAATCGCCCCTGGCCCAAAGACCCAATCGTCTGAAGTATTAATCACGTACGGAGCTTGACATTGTTGCAACGCAAGATGCACACATTCTGCCGGCTTCGCATCTGAATATAGAAAACGAAAATTATGGGGCAAGGCAAAATCTGGCTTCACGTTGCCTGCGAAAACGAATTCAATCGCTGTCTTATTTTGCATTGCGGCTTGATATAATACCATCCACAAATGGGGTCGAATGGCCGAAGCAAACAAACTGACTTGGGGCGTCGTCAAAACGGAAACGCATCCGTGCGCGCGTAACCCTCTTGCACCATGTACTGGCGACCGATCTCTCCGGATAATCCCCAGTCCACTTGAAAAGGATTCTTGTGGGCTGGAAGAGGTGTCGTTCTGGATTTAAAGACTCGATGTCCAGGATTGTTGCCGGCGGTCGGAAAAGGATATTTGATAAATTGATCTGTGGGTTCCCATTTTTCAATAAGTCGATTGCCTCCCTGAATATTTTTACGCTGGGGATCTGGGTCAGTGCGCTGTTTTGTCGTGGCGCATACGACATGATGAGCTAGTGAATCGAATGTTGTTATTGTAAACAATCCCGCCGCATGAATCCGGATCCACATGTCAATATCATCAGATCCGCGACAGCCTGGCGCGCCATCTAAAAACAACGCAAAGTTGGGATCACATTGACCCAAGCCAGCATTAATCGCACTGCGCTTGATCAGTCCAATACTATGTAAATGATCGTACACTTTTCCTTGGTTTCTCTGCACAAACGCTTGGGCGAATGTCTCAAAATCTCCATACAACTTGTTGAGCAGGCCTGGCACTTCAGACGCCGCATTGAGATTCATAAAATCTTGGTAATAATCCGCAAAATAATCTTTCCGAAATTGCGCATTCACGACTTCATCGAGGCACATTTCTGGAGACACATACGGTCCACACCACGCCACCAAATGGGCATGATGAGGCGCGTAGGCACAATCAATGAGCGGCTGGAGCCAATTCGGGGCCAAAAAATTATCATTATTGATAATGACCACGTCGTTCGTTTTCTTGGCCAACTCAATGCCCTTATTAAAGGCAGGATTACTTCCCACATTCTTATGAAAGGTAAACACCGTAAACTTTTCTGGCCCACACTGCAAAAACCCTTTCTGTTGATATTCAATGAGTTTCTCTTGGGTCTCATCCAACATCCATGGTTCAGGGATCGTATCCACAATAATGACTTCATCAATTTCCGCGGGCGCGGCCCCTTTCAGGGCGTAGGTTAAGCTCGCTTCCGTGTACGGCCAACGCCCATAGGTGACCAAGAGCAGTGAAATGGGATTCATGTCTTCACCAACGTGGTCAGCCCTTCAGAAAACGGCACATCCCGTTCTATGCGCCATTCTCGATGATGACTGAGGAAATTGTAAATGGGTTGACGCACGCCCACCCACCAATAATCATTGCGAGTATCCGTATCGTGAAAAATCATTTTACCTTTCGGCCCAACCAAATGATTATAGATCTCCAGCTCTTGCGTCGTTTGCTCGGCCACATGAGAAGAATCAATAAAGATGAGATCGACGGGCATTTGTACCGACAACAATTCTATGACGGGTCCATCCTGGCTGTTGCCGTGCACAAATGTCCAATAACGCTTGGCCATCTCTCCGTAAAATTCAATGACTTGATTGCCGCAGATCGAATCAATATCTACGCTCCAGAGATGGCCCGATGTTTCTGCCACGCCAAGAAGTAAAGCGCCAGTGCTGCCACCACGACGAGTGCCCAATTCAATAACTTTATTGGCGCCAGTGGAAATGACTTGATCGGTGAGATAAGAGAGATGGGGACCAATATCAGACACAGGTGCAACTTTTACAATGTTTGTTATCTTTAAAAATTGTTGTTTGTTGCGGGAAAATCCCTTTTTCTCGTTCTAATCCCGACAAGGTTAATGCCACTCCTTTATGGCACATTGGGCAATAATACTGGCCTACTATCCCATAGATCGATTCATCTTCGCTAACAAAACAAACTATTTTAGATTCACAAAGAGGGCCACAATCGTTATTGTCCCGAGGATGATGAATAGCCTCAATTTGCTGGGGCCACGGATATCTAGTTCTTCTTAGTGTTTTCAAATTATAATCCCTGCGCCTTCAATTCCTCCGCGTCAATAGCCGCTTGCTGTTCTTTCGTCAGACCCAAATCCAGTTTTGTCAAGTCACCAAACTGAGTATTCTTTCTTAAGAGCCATTGGTCATAATTGCGTTTGCTAGCTTTGGGGGTAATGTCATAGGGATAAACGAATGGCTGAGCAGTCGGATGCTTAATCCATTTGCGCAAACATTTGCTGCCCGTCTGAATATCGCCGTACGCGAATTGTGCGTCATCAAGCGTTATCTTTCTTGTTGTTCCACACACGAGATGTGAGGCGAATGATTCGAAGGTGCAAACACGATAAAAACCCGCATTGTTCATCCTGAAATAGAGATCCACGTCCTCACTGCCCCATCCCCCGCGACCATAAAACTCGCTAAATTGTTCATCGAAATAACCCACTTCATTAATGGCCTCACGAGTCCAATAAAACATCATGCTCGGGACTTCATCCCACCGCACTCCACGATTCCGTTGCACAAACTCTAGGGCAAAACCCTCAAAATCTCCATCATAGACTTGATCAAGCAAAAATCTCATTTGCTCCGCATCTTGACAATGCAGGAGACGCGGATAATGAAAATCAAAATATTGCTTCCGAAACGCATCATTGACAATGTTATCAAAGGGGAGTTCGGGAGAAAGAAAGGGGCCGACCCACCCAATCTTACACTTGCGCTCACGATGCCACTCCGCACACTTCACCAACGGAGAAAGCCAGTTGGGACCGACGAAGACATCGTTGCTAATCATGACGACATCGGAATTTGGATCAGCCGCTCGTGCTCCATCATTTTGGCCAACAGCAATCCCCTTGTTCACGGGATGCGCAATAATCTGATAGGGCAAATTACTATCAACAAATAACTTCGTCACCCATTCGACGGTACCATCCGTTGAGCCATTGTCTACCAAAATCCATTTTTCAACAGCGTAGTCACAGTATCGTATTGCATACTCAAGCGCTACTTTGGTGTAAGGCAAATGATTGTACGTCAACATCATCACAGAAACTTTCGTGGCCATTTAAAAACTCCTCGCCATCGCCCCATAGACTAATGACGATAAATTGTAATTTTTGAATCCCTGCAGCAGCGGATCATTGTGTTGCAAGAGCCAAAGGACACTAAACTTATTGCCCAATTGCAACGCGGTCGTATAGGTATCTGCACCTTCCGCCGTAATTTCTCTGACCGTGCGCCCGCCATGTTGCACTTCGAGAATCCGATATCCGTGAGTGAGAAACAATTCAAGAAATTTATGACCACAATAGCTGTCATACTCCAGCATCGCCGACGGACTAAACTCGAGCATCCAACGGATCCGCCCCGCATGCTGGAGAAATTTCATTCCGCCTTCAATCACCAACCCTTCGGCCCCTTCGACATCCATCTTGATCACATATTGTGCCGCAACATCATGATATTCGTTCAACGGCTCAATCTTCACGAGCTGCATCTGCCGCTCTTCGCCAAAATTTACTAAGGCATGATCTTGTCCGCTCTCGGGCGTCCGCAAATATAATTTTTCAATCCCTGGCACCTTGCTCAGGGCAATGTTGTGAATTTCAAGATTGGGGTATTGGGTGTCCAGTTGCCTTAAAGATTCATATTGTTGTTGAGACGGTTCAAACGCAATGACTTGTTGGGAGGTATCAGCGCGTTCACAGAGCATGCGCGTAAAAATCCCCTCACTGGCGCCAATATCAATCGCCGTCATCCCGGGTTCAAAACTGAGGCCCAAGAGAGCCCGTTCGAGGCCACCCACTTTTGCATATTCTTGATTAAATTCATGATAGGTCATTTTTTTGTAGCCTCCAAAATTATAT
>JACQNF010000019.1 GCA_016203215.1 Candidatus Woesearchaeota archaeon | reverse complement strand
GAGAAAAAAAAGCGTATAAAAACGAATCGAAAAGGCAACAACATACTCATTGATAGTTTGAAGTCTTTTCTTACTCAAAACATCGATGATTGACGTTGTAATTGCCGTAAGAAGCGCGAGGAGTATACCGATGGAAATCATATGACATCACATTTTCATTTAAAATATAATCAACCAAGTGTCAAAATACTTAGTTAGACGACTACAGTTAAAATACGAAAAAATAAAAGAAAATTCAAAATCCCGCTTTCTCCAATAGGAATGGTGTGCTCTCCCCGAGATAGCCAAGCGTCGCCATCGTATAAGGACGTACACCACGGGAAGATTCCATCTTCTCTTCTAAGCCGTTTGCAGTGGGATGATATGCTTTAATTGTGGAAAGAGTATTATCCGCTTTTTGTATTTGAGCAGAGAATGGAACCAAAGCCAGTGCCATCACTTCCAATGGTTCACCCACCACCAATTTTTGCCGCGTGCTTTGATCATACGCGTGGAGGACGTCATTAATATCTACATCCCGTGCAATATACGCAAAATTGACTTGTCCTGTTTCCCGTTCATCAACCATATAAAGTGCAGCCGTTCGATCAAGAGTGCTTAAATCCAATCCCACTTCCTCAGAGCATTCATTCTGAAGAGCACTGACAAAGGGGTCATCATCAGAGAGGTATTTCGCATCCACATTTCCTGCGACCAGACCGGTGTGAATTTCACCAGAGCCAAGCGCTTTTCCTTTGATCTGCGAAAGCAAGAAATAAGAGCCGTTTACTTTTACCGGAGCGACAAGAGATACGTTTGCCATGTCTGGACTTAATTTTTTAAAATCAGAGTCTGTGAGAACATACGGATTAGAAGGATCACCAATAATACTTTTCACATAGTCACGCATCGCCTGTCCGATCAAATAGCGCGTCGGAGCGATATCGGCAGTAACAACTCGATGTCCTCCCCGGCCGTCGTAGACAGAAATCCGTGGCAACGAGCTCATCATGCCATTAAAACCTTTCTCGCCACGTGCTTTTGCTTCTTCCGGACTTTTGGGTTTCAGATCGTAATCTGAGAAGATGTAGCGACAAGAAACAAGGGGATGGACGGCAAACTCACCCGTGGAGTGATACCGTCGTTCAAACGGGAGAACATGTAATCGTAATTCATCAATATTTTTAATGCCAATTGTTGCCATAAGACGACCTCCTCTGGGATGATTTTTGACCCCCTCGAAGAGGGTATTTATATCTTCTGAAAGATAGTTCCCAGTGGAAAATGAGTTTAGACGCCGCTCCCCCTCATCTTCGGCAAAACGAAATACACAAACACCGCTCCACAGATGATGACAATCCAGAAGACTAACCCCGAAATAACTCGAAAGGCGAAGAGCAGTAAATTCAAGACCAAAATTATCATCACCGCATACCCGATCACTTTCAACGTCGTCGGATTCATCGTAGTTTCTTGATACCGTCGCGAAGCGGCAACAGCTGTTCAACGCCAGAAGTCATATCCCGCAACAACACTTTCTTCTGCTTCAGCTCGTTCTCTCCCAGAATGAGCACGTACGGAATTCCCAACGCGGCAGCATACTGAAGATTCTTGGTCACCCCTTTGAGAAGAGCAAGATCCGTCGCGATACCTGCTTCACGAAGAGCACGGACGGTCTTCAATGCCTCGAGGGCAGTATTGATCGGCAATACCAACACTTTTGCTTTGGTCTTGACCAGCTCTTTCCGTCTCATCTTGAGCACATCTACTATCGGCTCTAAACCGAAAGAAATCCCCACAGCAGGTATTTCACGACCGCTGCCCACAAAACTACCAATCATCGTATCGTACCGGCCGCCGGCTGCAACAGAAGAAGCGATGGATTTGTCTTTCAGATACACCTCGATAACTGTACCCGTGTAGTAGGCCTGTCCTCGCGCAAGGGAAACATCAAAATCAATGTTGGCGAACCCTAATTTTTGCAGAGAGGAAACGACCTCTTCTAACTCAGCTATCCCTTGTTGTGCTTCGTCATTTGTCAACGATCTCTTCAAAATATCGAGAGAAACATTTTCACGAACAAACTCGAAGACTTGCCCAATCTCTTTCGCTCCGTAGCCCCGGGAACGGAGCTCTTCTTCAACGCCCTTGCGCCCAATCTTCTCTAACTTATCGATGGCGATCAGCGCTTCGCGGACATCCGTAACCCCCGCCTGACGCAAGATGCCATTGAGAATTTTACGGTTGTTAATCTTGATGAGAATCTCCAACCCCAAATCTGCAAAAACATCTTCTACCAAGAGAAGCAAATCTACTTCGCAGAGCATCGATGAAGACCCAACAATGTCAGCATCAGCTTGCCAGAATTCCCGATATCGACCCAGCTTGAGAGGGCCGTCACGGAAATTGCTCCCCACTTGAAAAACTTTGAACGGAAGTTTCAACGTCGGATTCTGCGCGACATACCGAGCTAATGACGTGGTGAATTCAAAACGCAGACCAAGCTTCCTTCCGCCTTGGTCCGTAAGCAGGAAAGTCTCTTTCAACACGTCGCTCTCCGCACCTGCGCCATACTTTGCCGCAAGTGTTTCAAAGCGCTCGATCGTGGGAACCTCTAATGGTGCAAATCCTGCAAGCGCTGTCGCGCGATTGATTTGCTCAACGACTTCGTTCTTGATGAACTTGTCTTCCGGCGGAAGATCCCGCACGCCTTTTGCTGTTTGAAATTCCATGTTTTTCTCTATCACGTTCTGGTTTATATACTTTTGTTCCATTGTCATTGTAATCTCCTCCACAGTTATCTCTCGACGCGCATCAGCAAAGCAAATCCACTCTGATCAAAAATAGTATCGTAAATCGTTAAACGTTCCTCACGGAGGGTCTTCCCAGAATAGACAATATCAAATGCTAATTCTGCATATCCTTTTCGAATTTGACGTTCAACCTGCCCATCTAAGAACGTGATGTTAGGATACCATTGTTGCCGTTCGCAATAATGCTCGATAATGTTAATATATTTCCTCGGCGCGACTGCAGTATTTCCATTATAGAAATAATATTTCTCCACTGGGATTTCCCCCGGACCAAGGAGGCATAGCCTTGGTTTTATCTCTTCCGGCCACGAAAGCATTTTGATTCGACGAAGCTGGCTCTGGTCTTGAGAAAGGGAATAATTGACATATAGATCATTTCCCGTCCAGCCATATCCTCCGCATTCTTCGACGAGTGAAGGAATTAACTCTCCACGCGTACGCTGGAATATAACGTTCACTCCATAAAATTCACGGAGCGCTAAATAATTAAAACGTTCTAGTCCACGATTTTCCGGCACAAATACCGTCGTGAAGGCGATCAGCACTTTGCTGTGCCTTAGCCTCACGTATTCTTGCTTCTGGCGCACCCAATCCTTCCGCAACGAAACGCTGCGGATTTTCTAAATCCTTTTGTGTTATTGTTGTCTTCATGTGTCTTTTCCGCCGCTTTAAGTCCGGCCGACTTTGTGAAGGCCTGCCGGAGAGAATCAAACTCTCACATCTAGATTCACAGTCTAGCTATCTTTACGCTCAAAGTGACAACGATCACTTTGGTGTCGTAGAGAAATCGCTGTTTCTCTAGAGACATCACGGCAAGCATAAAAAAATCGTAAGGGGCACAAGCCCTACCGATGATGGTAGAAGAATGGTGTGCTATCTCCACACACATTTCCGACAAGAAAAATAGTTTGATAACTAACAAAATCAGCACTGCCAATGAAGACAATCAACTCTTTCAACTGGTTGAAAGTCACGAGCGTCAGCGACTTGACTGGTTTGCGAAATCATAGATAGTCTAAAATGCAATTTCTATTTAAATGTTTAGGAGAGAAATGGGGCGGCCACCGAGAATCGAACTCGGATGTGGGGATCTCTGCAACCTGTTGCAGGAAAAATGGATGATGTTCCACAGTCCCCCATTCTAACCACTGTTCTCCACGTAGCTCGTGGATTTAAACTATGGCCGCCATTCAGGAGGCAAGTAAGGGCGCTTTTTTATAAATCTTATTGCTGTCAAGACCGTCCAGAAAATCCCGAAAAATAGGAACCCGCTTCAAACGACCAATACTTTCTGTTTTCGAATCACACGCAGCCGCACCCACGTGCTCTCACCAAGGTACTCGCCTCCTGCTTGAATCGGAAATGGGATGGTACTCGTGATCTCCAGCTCTTTTCCTTTAAACGAGAGAAGCGGAGGTACTTCAAAATTGAACATGCCTACGAGAAGCGCCCAGAGACGAAGCGGCTTGTTAAGCCACGAGGCATGACGGTTGACAACCCCCAAACCATATACTTTTCCATCGGCAGGTTTAACCGCTCCTACCAACGAGCGGATCCCGTAGCCGAAATAAGGTACTTTTCCGAGGATAACTGTTGAACAATTAGAGAGTTCTCGCTTCCGACCATCAACTCGAACAACAAAATTGTAGCTTCCCTGTGCGTTCTGTAATGCCCGCCAACAGCCCCGAACATAATCCATGAAACCATGGTGTGTCCGATCAAGACTAAAACGAATGACATCTGCATCCAAGCCGAGATTCACAAACAACGTCTGTCTCGTGCCGCCGGCGTATTCCAGTTGAACAACATCAAGGTCGATTTCTTTAAACGGGAAACGAGAGCGAAGATACTCATAACGTTTTCCTTTGTAAAAGAACGAGTAAAAAGCATTCCCCGCACCGAGCGGGAAGAAACCTAATATCTTTGAATTCAAGGAAGGATAATTTAACGCGCTCTCAAATGACCCGTCACCGCCAGCGATGATCACCCGTCGATGGGGGGCAAGATCACGATCAACCCCCTGATACATGTTCTGAGTGTTCGGAAAAAAAATAATATTCGCTCCGCGACGCCGAGCAAAAATTCCAAGCAGACGCCGCCGATAAAGATTATAATAGCCTCGAGAACGCTTGTTAGCAACGATAACGAGAGGCATTGGTTTCTCTTCAATAGAGGTACGTTTTTTCTTCCTAATCTCTCGGGTATAGAAGAGAATCGCATGAATGAGCGATAATACTGCTAGAACGAGGACAAGGCTTTCCATAGAAGTGACAAATGCGTGGATAGAACTTTGATATTTTAACAAACGTAATGATCCACCATCAATAAGGTGTTCAACAAGAAGACCAAATATCAAGAAGAATTGCCCAAGAGTAAATGCAATTTCATACATTTTCCGTTGAAGAAAGAGGATATCTTCCCTGCTAGACAAAAAACGAAACGAGAGAAAGAAAAGATCACGGATGAATAACAGGAACAAAAATGTCCAGGCAAATTGAGCCGAAATCGCGAAGAACAGAAGCATCCCGAAAATAAGTATCTTATCTGCAAGAGGATCGAGAAACGAGCCGATCGTATTTCCTCCAGAGTTGTTCTTGGAAACGATCCCATCAAGTACGTCGCTGAGCATGGCAAAGCCATAGATTGCCAATGCCCAGTAAGAAGCGTGCACTGTCCGCTGGCTGAGAAAGTAGATAATCAGCGGGAGAGAAGCAATACGAAAGAAGCTAATAACATTCGCAGGGTTCATATTCTGAACAAAAGAAAAGCGATTTAAAAACTTTTAGTCAACGTTTAGTCCTGAGATGAAGCGAGAGGTGACAGAAAACTATTTATAACTCCCCATCCCTAAAAGAATATGTCTAAAGAAAAGATCATGTTGGGGATGCCTGCGTATGGCGGGAATGTGCAAGTATTATGTTTTAAGTCCGTGTTGCGTCTGTTCCAAGATCCACGCATAGCTGCAAAATATACTCTTGAAGTTATCGCCTTACAGAATGAATCATTGATTTCACGAGCACGGCAAGAACTGGCTAAAGCAGCAATAACACGGGGATACGACCGGCTTTTCTTCATCGACGCGGATACAGCATTTACTCCTGATCAGTTTCTGGCAATTGTCGATGCTGATAAAGAGGTCATTGGAGGAACATACCTTAAAAAATCACTCCAAAAGCCAGGCCTCAATTTCAATGTTACTCGGGAAATTAACGAGGAGATGCTCAGGCGCTTTGGAATTACACCCACAACCTTAGCCGGTTTTGAAATTTTCAAGAGAGAATATTGCAAGGAGAGCCCCATCGTTAAAGTGAATCATGTCCCGACAGGATTTCTCAGCATCAAAACAGATGTTCTACGGAGATTAAGCGAGAAAGTCCCACAATATCTCTCGGGGGTCTGCGACCCGAACAGAGTATTCTATTCACCAGAAGAAGTAGAAAAGATGAAGGTTGCAGAACTATTTCCTGTTTCAGTTCAGAATGGAACTCTTGAAAGTGAGGATTGGGGATTCTGCCGCCTATGTCGAGAAAATGGGATTGAAGTATATCTTCATACGGGAGTTGTTGTCGAACACATCGGCCAGATTACGTTTCACCCCAGTATGTTCCAACCTGCAGAAAAATAGCGACTTCACGGGAGAATCACATTTATTCTAAGCCGGCTCCAGGTGAGGGAATGGGTGCTCTCTTATTTCCACCGCCCATGATGACATCATCGATTCGCAGAATCATCTCCGCTACTTCCGTGGCGCTTTTCAATGCGAGAGTTTTGATCTTCAGTGGTTCTAACACCCCACTAACCCAAGCATCCATAACGTTTCCTGAAAAAACATCAACGCCCGCCCAGGTCTGCTGTTGGTCATGCGCAGAACGTAATTTTGTAAGGATATCGATGGGATCAAGACCCGCATTTTCCGCTAAGGTGCGAGGGATGACTTCCAGCGTCTCTGCAAATGCCTGAACTGCCAATTGTTCTCGTCCAGATAACGTCCGCGCATAGTGTCGAAGGCCACGCGCAACTTCCATCTCCGTAGACCCTGCTCCGGCAACGACAAAACCGTCGCGGATTGCTGCGCCGAGATCGCCAAGAGCATCGGTAACGGCACGTTTTACTTCGTCAGCAACGTGCTCAGTGCCGCCGCGAACGAGAAGGGTAACCGCCTTGGGATTTGTGCATTTTTCAACAAAGATCATCTTTTCTTCACCGACTTTCTCTTCACGCACAACACCTGCAAAACCAAGATCGGCAGGAGATAGTTCCTTCCACGAACTGATGATTTTACCTCCGGTTGCTTTTGCCAGCTTCTCCATATCGCTTTTCTTCACCCTTCGCGCGGCAATGACGCCAGCCTTAGCCAAGAAATGCTGGGCAAGATCGTCGATCCCTCGCTGGCAGAACACGACCGTCGCTCCGCTCGCGGTAATTGCGCGAACCATCTCACGCAAGGTTCGTTCTTCTTGATCAAGAAATGCCGTCAACTGCATAGGGTCGGTGATCTGAATTTTAGCGTCAATTTCTGTATTCTTGATTTCTAAAGCGGCATCGAGCAGAGCAATGCGCGCCTGCTCAACACGTACGGGCATCGCAGGATGGACACGTTCCCGATCAAGGACGATGCCTTCAATCAACTCGCTCTTCTCAGCGCTTTCCCCGATAACGCGTTCGACTTTAATGCACTCAAGATCGATTTTTGAGGATGTTTTCACGTCAAGAACACGCGTTACTGCAGTCACGAGGATGTCCGCGAGATTCTCTTTGCTTGCTTCTGCGCCTTTGCCCGTCATCGCTGTCGCCGCGATCTGCCGCAGCATTTCAACATCGTGAATAGAGATCGGCTTGGCAATCTTCTGAAGAATCCGCTGCGCTTCTTTCTCTGCCAAGTGATAGCCTTTGGCAAGAACGGTTGGATGAATATTTTGTTCCAACAGCTCTTCTGCTTTCTTAAGTAATTCACCCGCGATGACCACGGCAGTAGTGGTGCCGTCGCCGACAGAATCTTCCTGTGTCTTTGCAATTTCCACAACCATCTTTGCCGCAGGATGTTCGACATGCATCTCTCTCAGGATCGTCACGCCGTCGTTGGTAACAGTGACATCACCGACAGAATCAACGATCATCTTGTCCATTCCTTTTGGACCGAGAGTTGTTCGCACAGCTTGGGCAACTGCCTTCGCCGCCGCAATGTTATTCTGCTGTGCTTCCCGTCCCGTAGTCCGTTTGGTATCTTCGGGGAGGATAAAGATCGGTTGAACTTGGTTTGTGGACATAGCTATTTCACTATCGACATTCAAAGAAGTTGTTTTATAAACGTT
>JACQNF010000015.1 GCA_016203215.1 Candidatus Woesearchaeota archaeon | reverse complement strand
TGTAAAGAATATTACATTTCTGAACAGAAAACTGATCGCCGTCAGTTTTCATGTTCCCGCACTTTCATGACTCACTGCGAGAGCGGCACACATTCTGCGGCCGGCGGTGACTTTTTCGAGATTTTCAACAGAGCCTCACTCACCAAAATACATTTAAAATAGACTCTTCTCTCCTAGTTATTATGATCATATTAGATGGTTCTCAAGGCGAAGGCGGTGGAGCGCTTGTCCGCGTGGCCTTGGCGCTGTCAACGTTCACGGGACAAGAATTTAAAGTTACGAATATCCGTGCTGGTCGAGAGCAGAGCGGCCTCAAAGCGCAGCATCTCGCGGCGATACAGGCGCTGAGAAAAATCTGCGCCGCGGAAACAAATGAAGTCCAGCTTGGATCTCTTGATCTGTGGTACAAACCCGGGAAAATCAAAGCAGGAAAGTACACTTTTGATATTGGTACGGCGGGAAGCATCACTCTCTTTCTTCAAGCGCTCATCCTCCCGTCTCTATTTGCGCCGGGAAAGATGACATTTATCGTCAAGGGCGGGACCTCTGGGAAATGGCAGGCATCTGTCGATTACCTTCAGCATGTTCTATTGCCGCAGCTGCAGCGATTCGTGGAGAAAATCGAATTGAAAATAACGAAGAGAGGGTACTACCCGGAAGGCGGCGGCGAAATTATCCTCGAAATTATGCCAAAATGGAATACCCTTGACTTCACAAATCAGGTGCGGAAGATTATCTTGATAGAACAAGGGACGCTCGAACAGATAAAAGGGGTTGTCAACCTTTCTTCCGAATTGCAAGAACAACACATCGGTGAGAGAATACGGCAGGCCGTGGAGATCGAGCTGCGAAAATCTCAAGTACCTATCAACGTTCGAGTTGAGTATGCATCGAGTAACAGTGTTGGCGGGGAAGTTGTCCTTTGGGCGCAGTATAGCTCTACAGAAGATCCGGAACGATTTAATCCCGTCATCGTCGCAGGAGATGCGCTTCTGGAGAAAGGCAGACGATCAGAAGACGTTGCGAAAGAAGCCGTTGGTGAACTGCGGGGAGAGATGGAGAGCGGTGCGGCTGTTGATTCCCATTTAGCAGACCAACTGATTCCATTTATGGCGCTGGTGCCAGGCTCACGCATCCGGGTGCGTGCTGTCAGTTCGCACACGCAGACGAACATGGACATCACCGAGAAATTCTTGCCTGTTCGATTTTATCTGAAAGACCGGATTATCGGTGTTGAGAGAAAAGAGGAATAGGTTCCAAGTTTTATCCAGAAAATCCTCTCGTTTTGAATGTGATCCCCGAGGTGGATGTGGAACCTAATTTTTACAAGATACTCAATTCAGTATCCAAGTCTCCTCGTCCCAATCTGCACGAATCCGGCAGTAAAAGAAACAAATATATAGGCCAAAAATATATTCTAATAAATGGGGATGGAGATCTATGACAAGTCAGATTACCGTAATGATGCTTGGGAATCAATTCCTGCCAGGATAGAGAACCGATATCGTAAAGTTGGGAAATTGTTTAAGAGAAGTATACACGAGATGAATGCCCTTTTAGCAGAATTTGATATTATTCTGAATGAATTTAAGTACCTCACTCGATCGCTTAAAGTGGGTATCAAAAATGCAAAATATGAACAGATAAAAGAGCGTATGAAAAAGTGGCCTGAAGAGCTAGAGACATATACTGAGATAATCTTGTCTACTTTAGGAGAAGAATGGGAGAACGCAGAAGAAGTATTTACTGATGCATTCGTAAATTCTATTCGCGATTGCGTCAGCTCGCTGAATGATGTTCTGAAGGGAGAACGTTATAAAGATAGGTCTACTACATCTCTTAGAGAAGCCATAGACGAATTTGTAAAAAAAGAAACACCGGCGAATGCAGAAAAAATAGAAACTGTTCTCAAAAAAATAAAATCTTCTTTAGATAATGCAGCCTACGACATTCATGCTGAGAAATTTCTGATGATTACCGATCACCTGATGGCACAGCAAATGCTAGGGGACAAGTTCCTACGTGATCATGCAGGCTTATTAGTGCGCGAACTTCAAAAGAGATTAAATGTTTATTATCAAGCTTTAGAAGAGCAGAGAATTGGAGGAGGCGATCCTGGCAAGGCAGCACTTTCTATAATGTCTAAAAGAAGAGGTATTGAAGTAATAGCAGGAACTCGCAGCTGGCGAACAGACTCCATCCATTTTCGGCATCCTTTAGGTGATATAAAGCGACAAATAGTAACTATAATTATACGATTTCTTGATAACAAGGATAGCTTAGGATACGACATCTCTCTTTATTACGAAACCGAGCGTGATCGTTTTCGTTGTATTGTTAGACGTTTCTTTAAGGAAACATTTTTGGGGGACGTTTTGAAAGAATATGTTTTTACTGAATTGAGTGATTTTTTAGATGATGCCCCTCAAGAGATATTTTCTGACTTTTCTCTCATTTTAGGCAAATCCCCTCATTGAACTCCATAATCTTCTTGTTCTGAAGAGGATTTGCGAGGGTGGAATTACGTTTTAGTTTGCCACGACGATCCGGCGGGCGGGCCGTCTGTCTCGCGGAGAATAAAGACATAGTTACCACTTGAAGAAAAACTGTTTAACCGTCTATTTTCCGACAATAAACTTTCTGCTTCGTTCAGTAGATCGAGACAGACGTATCGGCCTTGCCCGCCGTAACGGCGAACTAAACACGTGCTGAGTCCAAAAACATTTATAAATAACCTGTCTTCTCCGGAACGGATGGAAGGAAAATACTGTAGATCGTGTAAGAAGAAAATTGTCAATGACCGCGGCAGTGTCACGTTCAAATGTCCGCAGTGCGGGAAACAGGAATTCGTGCGTTGCAGCAGTTGCCGGACAAATGCCGTGAAGTACGTCTGTCCCGAATGTAATTTCATGGGGCCAAACTAGGATCCGATGGCAAAAGCAATCATCACGTTCAAATTAATGCCTGAATCTGTCGATGTTGATCTCGAAAAGATCAAAGAGAAAGCGCTTGCTATCGCGAAGGACGCTGGCGCCATCGGACAGATGCAGTCGAAAGAAGAACCGATTGCCTTCGGCCTGGTAGCTGTCCTCATTCTTGCGATGTATGAAGTGGGCAACGCTGACTTTGATGGGATTGCGGCGAAGATGGCAGAAATAGAGGATGTGCAGAACGCCGAAGTCGCGAAGATGGACTTGGCGTTGGGTTAGGTTTCTATCTTGTTTTTTTGTTTTAACCAAAAAGTAACAAAATATTTTTAAAACATCGCGTGAATAACGCCGAGATGGTATATCATTCACTTTTTGATGAAATGTTCTCTGATCAAACAGAGAGTTCAGTGAGGAGAACAGAATTTCGTGCATCCATGGCTTACGCTGGCACTCTTGGAACTATTCTTGATGAAACGGAACGAGAATTAATCCTTCACGTTATCGTAGGTGATGAAAAGCCGCGCAGAGTTTCGGCTTTGTCAACACGGATTTATCATCCTCCTCGGATCGTGAGGGCATTAGTCGATTCTAAGGTCGAACATTCTCATACCCCTGCTATTGAACCGCTTCTTAAAGATGCCATCAGCTTAGGATTAGATATTTACCGAGGCGATGAGAGGGCGGTAGATACTTTGCGAGATTTAAGGACAACTATTTCTGGGCAAGGATTTGAAACGCTATTGGAGAGAATAGTTTATCAGCAATATGATCCTGTCACTTGGAACGCAGGAAATCCTCTGTATTCCCAAGAAACGGCGATGGATTTGCGGCGTCGCACGGGAGGAGAACCAATTGTCTTCATTGCGCTTGGACATGGCGGTGTCGCCGCAGGGATGGACGTGTTTCTTCGGTATTGTGATGTCGCTTTGAATGACCAATCGAAGTTTTATGTCGTTCGCTTCTCTCGGACTAAGTCAAATGATTTTTCGCCCCAAGTAAGCCCGACAGAGTGGAAGCATATCCAAGAGTTATCACAAGGTCGAAAATTTGTCGTTTTCGATGAAGATGTCTCATCTGGGGAAACAATAAATCAAGCTCGAAAATTTTTTGAAATAGCCGTTCAGACCGAAGTGATGACAGCAACGAATTATGACGCACAAAATCATCCCCCCTTTAGATCCTTCCCCGATCCTGCCTCAAACTACTCTCAAGAAATAGGGTCATCTTTTTCCCAAGAGGGCTATTCTAAAATGATACTAAGTACTCCCTTTGAAAGTACCTATCAAAAACCTTTCAAACATCTGCCATTGTATATTTCAAATTCTTTCATCTCTCAATACGAGTCTTTGTTTCCCTTGACAACAGAAAAAAATATTTATACTCCCCTCTTCTTTAAATCAAAGAGATGAAGTAGGTGTTTCTGATCAGCGTGTTCATTTTGTTCGTCGGTTGTCAGCCGCCACTTCTTTCATCCAACGAGGCACTCACTATGAAATTAACAAGTTCAGTTTTTGTCCACAACGGAAAAATTCCTTCCAAGTACACCTGCGATGGTGATAATATCAATCCTCCGTTATTGATCAGCGATGTTCCGAAAGAAGCTAAAAGTCTGGTATTGATCATGGACGATCCTGATATCCCTGAAACCGTGAAACAACATTTTAACATCAACATCTGGGTCCATTGGGTTGTTTTTAACATTCCTCCTGAAACGACTGACATTGACGAAGGAAAAAGACCACGAGGTGTCGTTGGGATAAACACACGGAATGTTAATTCCTACGGCGGGCCGTGCCCGCCTGATCGTGAACATCGCTATTTCTTTAAATTATATGCGCTAGATACTTTGCTTCAGTTGCAAGAAAATGCCACGAAGGAAGATGTGGAGATGGCAATAGCCGGTCATGAGCTGGCAAAAACAGAATTGGTGGGAAGATACGAGCGGAAAAAGTGAATCATTTTTTCTGTAATTGTTTAGCCTTCGGCGGTCGCTCGTCGAGCCACGCCAAGCTTCTGTGTTCGCAGTAAACTCGCGATGGTTAAAGTTGGCGTGGAACTTAATTTCCGAGTAGAAGCCCTGCTCGACGAGCAAATATGGCCGCGCCGAGCTAAACAATTACTTTTTTCTGATTCTTCTGAAAATTTAATGCAACTGAATTGATGCAATAGCGCATCCCCGTCGGTTTTGGCCCGTCGTCAAAGAGATGGCCGAGATGTCCGCCGCAGTTTTTGCAGAGGACTTCCGTGCGGATCATTCCGTGGCTACGGTCTTCGTGCAAGATCACTTTTTCCTTAATCGCATCGAAGAAGCTTGGCCAGCCGCAGCCGGAATCGTATTTAACATCTGAAGGAAATAACTCTGCACCGCAGGCCGCGCAGACATACATGCCTTTTTCAGAATGATGCAATAATGTCCCTGAGAACGGAGCTTCTGTTCCTTTTTCTCGGAGAATATGATATTGTTCCGGTGTCAGCTTTTTTTTCCAGGCATCATCGTGGTCGGCGATGTTTTTTTTTCTGTTTTTTTCCATCTTGTTTATCCTTCAAAAGTAAATCGTGGAACCTTTCCTTGCGGGGTTTGCATCATCTCCAGAAAATTTTGTTTTGACCGCGTCCAGACGCGGTGCGGGCCATAGTGTGAATTTCCCCGTGCTCGATAGACCACGATTTGTTCAGGAGGATTTTTTTCTGAATCCAAGGCAACTTCCAAGACATCGTATTCTCCACCTTTAAAGTGCCGCCATTTTCCGAACGGTATATCGGGATCGCCTTCCGAAAGTCGTTCGATGTCATCTCCTCGCTGCAGCATTCCTTGCCGAAATACTTCCGCATAAAATCCCGTCATCCCCCATTTAGGGGAGGTATAATCACATCTCTTCACTCGTCCATCAAACATCGCCGTGATGATCTCTTCCCCATACGCGTCGGCGATCCTCTGACACGGCGTTCTGATTTTGTTGATTCTAACCCTTACTTTCGGACCAAGCTGGTAAATATCTCCGATTCTGACTGCGTGATAATCAAGCCCTTCTGTCGTGACATTTTCTCCCAGGGTGCCAGGGGAGACAGGAAAACCCTCATTCTGTAATCTTTTCAGACATTCGAGAGAGTAGAGGCAGAGAGCCTGTTGTGATCCTTCATGATTTCCTGGTTTCCGATGTAGATGGAGCTTGTCATGAACCCCATTATCGCTAATTACCTGTTCTAGCGAAACGAATGCTCTCTCGATAGGATATGTTGGGATATCCCTCGTTTCAAGATTAATCTGATGAATTTTCCCATTCATGGTACATTTTTCTTTTTTTCCTTTTTTTCTCATCTCTCATTGAATTCTTTTTCAATCTCTTTTCGCGATACGGTTGTTTTAATGCCTGTTCCTGAAAATTGTGTTCTCACACCTCTTACTCTTTTTATTATTTTCTCCAAGCGTGGTGGATCTTTCTTTACTCTCCGAGCGATTTCGTGAAGATCGTGGAAGCCAACCACGTTCACGGCGGCTTCTGCTGCAAGAAGATCAAGAAACTCTTTTTCTTCAGGAAAAGGATTATTGTCTGCCATTTTTTGAATAAACGGATGTTCTCCTAACGGACCCGTCCAAAGCGGGCCGGCGAATTGAAATTGTTTCCCGCACGCGCAGGTTTCGTTGTTCCATCGTGAACATTTCCTGTCTAAGCAGGATGTACAGAAAAGAAAGTATTGATGCTGTTCCACGATCTGGTCGCATTTTTCTTTTCCTTTCGTGGCGCGGAGATAGACTCGAAAATAGTGGTCTTTATGATACGACAAGAGGGGAACGAATGCCTTGTCAAACTGAGTTCCTTGGAGTTGGATCCTGCGGATGAGAATGCGTAATCCGACTTCGTGCATCAAAAATGTATGCAGGGGTTCTGCCCAGTATTTCCGTCGCGTGGCCCTTGGATACGTTCCGGTCAATGCCGCGGTATCTGTTGCCGTGATTGCTACAATCCCTTCACGAGAGATTCGGGCAGCGGCTGCTGCAAGAAACGGATTTGGACTGCCAAAAGGATCGATGTCGATGTAATCAAATCCATTTTGGTGAAGAAGAAATGGTGTTGCATCTGTATTCCCAAGAACTAGTTCTGTCTCTTCAAGTGTAATTTTATTTCGTTTCAGTTGTTTCTTGAAATACGATGTAAATCCTGGCTTGAGATCATTCACACAAAGCCGTTGAATCTTTCCGGAGTGCAGCTCCTTAAGAAATCGGAGTGAACGAATGCCCGATCCAGCAAGCGGATCAGCAATCGTAAGATTCTTTTTCGAAAGCGTGTTGAGGAGGAGAATGGAAATGGATCGATTTGATGCCATGAGGGGATTGTAAAAAATCTCCATCTGGGCATGGACGTCCCCTTTCGGCAAGACGAGGGGAAGAGAAATGGATTGCTCAGCGATAACCGACATAGTTCTCTCTCTCTCTTTGGAACCTTTTAAATCTTTAGTCTTTAGAATTCTCATCCATCTCACGATAAATCTGGGTGCAGGTTATCAGCAACGCAAGGAGGAGCGGTCCAAAGAAGAAGCCGAGAAGACCGAAGAGCTGAAGTCCACCAAGGACACTCATGAAAACCGCATAGGTTGACATTTGGATCTTTGCTCCAATAATTTTTGGTTTCAATAGTGTTTCGATGGACGTGAGGATCAAGAGCGATGCTGCGACGAGAATAAACGCTTTTAAAAATGCTCCTTGGATGACAAAGATGATGGTTATGGGTATCCAGATCAGTGAAGGGCCTAACCCCGGGATGAACGCCAAAAAAGCGATGAGCATCCCCCAGAAGAGTGGTGAAGGTACACCTAACAATGCGAAAATCAATGAGGAGGCAACTCCCTGAAGGAAAGCAGTAGTCACGTTTCCTCCGATGACTGCCTTGATGCTTTCTTCCAGACGCTGAACAATCCGACGTTTATCTGATTTCGTCAATGGAAGAATAGAGAGGATTGTCGTCTTGATCTCTTCCCCATGGTCCAGAAAATAGAAGAGAGAGAAGACCATCACAAGAAAGAAAATGATGAATGAGACAATACTTGCGATAAACCCCGTAATTTTGTCATAGATGTACAACGATACTTTTTGAAGCAGTTCATTGCTCCGTTCCCGAAATTCGGGGGAATCAAACAATGGAGATACACCTTGGACCAGTTGACACATCGGCTTTGATGTTTCCCCTTCGCAGCTCTGGATATCCTTCACAAATGAAGAGACCATCTGCCCTGACTTGATGTAGAGAGATTGGGCTTGAGCGGCAAGGGGAAAGGCGATAATAAACACGACGATCAGCAACAGCAACCCTGCACCGATACCAATGGTGGTTTTCGCTACAGCTTTCGACTTTACGAACGGCAATATTTTGAGATACAGCGGCTTGATAAAGTATGCCAGCAGTGCTCCGACAAGGATCGCAGTTAAGTACGGCTGGAACATGAGGAATGCAACTACAAGCAGGAAAATGAAAATCAGCGAGAACGCCAGCTTCCGTTTATGTTCCTCAAAACCCATGGGGTAATGAAAGAAAGGTGTTATTTAAATGTTACTTCTTTTATTCTCGCTGTTGGCTAAAGACTTGCGCCCCTCTGTCCGACAACCTGTGCTGCGACAGCACTGCCATTCAAACCGCAGTCTTGGAAGTTTCTTCCTTGGAGATATGCCGTGAGGAATCCGGCAGCATAACCGTCTCCAGCGCCATTGGTGTTAACTACTGTTGTTGGAAGAGCAGGTATCTGCCAATCACTACTTCCTGCAAGCACGCGCGAGCCGTGTGCGCCGTACTTCACGCAGAGCGCAGTGTGTTGGAATGGATGTTCTGCTAATGAAGAGAATTCTTTGCCAGTGGCGGCAGCGTATTCTTCTGGTGAAGCAAACAGAAAATCAGTCAACAATAGTATATTTGTGAGAGAGGCGATTTTGCGGCAGGTTTCAGGGCTTGCTAAATCAAGGCTGATCTTTGCGCCCGCCATTTTTGCTTTTGGGAAATAATCCAAAAATTTCTCTTCGTTGTGGACAATCTCATAACAGGAGGTATGGATTATTCTTGCAGAACCAGGGGCTCGTTGGAGATCAAACTTTGGGGCATTGTTCATTAGGTTCAGAAATGTCCTCTCCCCATCTTCAGTAATGAATGTGTAGCACACCCCGCTCTGTCCGGGGAGCGTTTGCGTGTGGTCGGCGATTCCATGTCCGCTTATTTTTTCGGTGTACGCTCTTGCTTCTGCATCTGTTCCGAGACAACCGATAAGACCCACGCACAATCCGAGCGCTGCGCTGGAAAACCCGACATTTGCGGGCGAACCTGCTGGGTCTTCTGCTAGCAGAGGGTAGGAAGCAAGTTTTTCTGCGAGCACCGTTGGATCCTTCGTTCTTTTTTCTTTTCCTTTTGCCAGACCGAGGCGTTCTAATTCGGCAGTAGGAATATGGTACAGTTTGTCTGTTACGGCGTTGGTGATGACAAGAAGATCTAAAGTGGTGGCATAATCCATTTTTTGATAGCTAGAAACACGGGAATATTAACTTTATGCTATTGGAAACGGTATGGGGAAAGTTAGATGCTTAGGAGTTGTGGACGCCGAACCGCCTGGGCGAATTTCAATACACACGTTTCGTCGCAAGATTTTTATAGGTTCAAAGCTTCCATCGTAACTTAAAGAGGTGTATATGTCTGCTGAAGAAGAAAGTAAATCCAACCGATCTTCTGTAAAAGAAAGTGAGGCGAAGGAAGGAGAGGCAGCGGCGACGCAAAAAGAGGCATCTGCCATCCGGAGAGCAGTAGGAGCATTTCAACAGTGGGCTACGACGTACAATCGTGAACGACAACGGACGCAGGCAGAAGCGCTTCGAAGCGGTGTGCAAGCAGTTGGTCGTGGAGCGCGATCTGCAGCAGGTGCAGTCAGCGGAACCGTCGGTGCAGGTGCTGCTGTAGGTGGGGCAATGCTTGCTGGCGCGAAGAGTTCAGCAGTTCTCTTAGTTTTCCTAGGGGCGATACATTATGCTTTTCGTTTAATGGGTTATAATCCTGCAGTGATTCTCGCTTTTTCCATTGCGCTCTTCTTGATTTCTGGCTATGCTGTCGCAGCCCACTTACAACGGGAAAGACTTGCCGTCCTTTTGCCGATGATTACATTTTTAGTGTGGTACTGGGCGCTTGATGCGACCCTCGAACCAAGCCGCTTGATCTGGTTTTCGATCCTCACTGTTACCGTCTTTGTCGTCATCGGTCTCTTAACGAAATGGGAAGCTCTTTCTGCAGAAGCAGCAGGGTTCCTCCCCGTTCTCGTTCTCTTCTTAGACGTCAGTCTTCTGCCGTTCATGATTCAAAAATTAGAGTTGACAATCGGTCCCGTTTTAGAGGTTTTACTCTACGTCCCGTGGTGGTTCTTGTCGGGGCTGATGCTACTTCCTGCACAACCGACAGAAAGCAGGGCGATGAACTCTCTCCTTGGATTTCTGAAAGTGATTTCGTTCGTAGTGCTCGTATTAGCTCTTGTTCTGCCGGGAATTCCTACTGTCGGTTACGAAACCGCAAAATCAAATATACCTACATTTGAAGAATTTCAGAAAGCGCAGGAAGATGTTCTCGGCAAACTCCCTGAAGGTGAACATCCTTTCATCGCCAATATGATGTGCTTGCTCGGCGGCGATTTCGTCAACTTGAACGACTGTGTCCTCCAGCGGCAGCGGCGTTCGCAGCTTGTCGTCGTCTGCCGAGACAAAGAGGAAGTGAAACAGGATGTTGTTGATATTGATGATTGTGTCGCTGAAGAGCAGAAGAAGCTTGCTGAGAATGTCCAAGTTGCCGGCACAGTAGATCGAGAGATCCGACCGACGACCGCAAAATTTGAGATCCCTCCTGCACCATTGCAATACACTGCCCGACCATCCTATTCTGCGACATTTGTTGTTGAAAATCCGAGGGAGTTAGAACTGAAGGCAGTGCTTACGTGCAAATTTAAGAAGAGTGTTGAGGAAATTCCCGGGGAAGTCTCCTTGCAAGGGATAACTGGCAGTGAGGCTCCCGTCACCATCACCACAGATGTTGCGCAAATCCCCTTGACGTGCACACCCGCGCAAGATCTTGTTGGAAAGAAGCAAACATCGTACACGATGGTCGTTCAGGCAACGATTAAAGATATGGTCACGAGTTCTTCCCTTGAGCGTGCTTTCATCGGTCAAGTGAAGGTAGAAGAAAAACAGAAAATCGTCTCTGAACTGACTCGTGACCGTTTTCCCTCCGCGCAAAAAGTATATTCTTCCGCTCCGGCAGAGTTCGCCAAGATCAATTTCGGGCTTGGTTCTCCCGAACAAAACCCGATCATCTCTTCCACAGATGTCCCTCGTTTCGTGGCATCGGTAGATAATGTCGGCGGCGGGAAAATCCTGTCGATCAAGTCGTTTTCCTACTCATTGGGTGAGCGGGGATTCTCGGTGCGCAGCGGTCAGCAGGATTGTATCTCCGGAAAAGAAATTATTTTGCCGGAAGATGCGCCTCGTTCTTTCGGTCTTGCCACGTGTTTTCTCACCCCCCCGAATGACCTGCTGAATTTTCAAGGAAGACCCAAAATAGAGACTTTTTTCGCGCAGTTGGTTTATGATTATCAAATCACACGTGAGTCGACTGTCCAAGTGCAGGTGATTGAACTCGGATGAAACGGTATACGCTTGTCTCAGGACTTGTACTTGTCTTTGCTCTTCTATTCCTTAGCGGTTGCGGAGGCGGCGGAGAAAGAACATTCGATACAAATTACAAGATTGGCTACGCCGTCCCTTTCGTCGTGGTCGATGAGCAGCGTTCTCCATCTATCTTTTATGAAGGCCGTCCGTTCTCTTTGATCTTGGCATTGTTCAACAAGGCGGGTTATCCTCTTCAAAACGTCCGCGTGACGATGGGAAGTTACGACCAGACTATGCTTTCGATTGATAATCCTGAACACTTCTTTGCGACGGTCGAAGCTCGTAGTGCTTTTACTGAAGATCGCGGCGGAAGAGTAGACATACCGTTTAGCGGAACGGTTTCAAGCCTTCATGGTGCAGAACAGCGGAAGGAAACCTACCGCTTGTATGTCTCCTACGACTCTTCCTTCGAGTTTGCGCCGACAATTTGCATCAATGCTGCTCGGTATGATCTCTTTGATGCCGGCTGTCAGATGCCCACGGGAGCAGTTTCTTTTGCCGGCCAAGGCGCGCCCGTGGCGATTACCTCGATGACCGAAGTTGTTGTTGGCGGAGAAAGCCCAGAGTTGGAATTACGGTTGAAGATCGCCGATAAAGGAAACGGCAATGCTCGAACCATCAAGCTTGGCCGAACTCGTCTAGGCAACACGCCGTTGACGTGTCAGTTCCGTGATGTTTTGGTCAATGACGATGGGAGTGTTTCATTCAAACGTGATCGGCGAGAGGGAGAAGTGTTGTGCACTGCTCCGTTAGTTGAAGCCCCGTCGTATCAGACGACATTATTCGTTGAATTCTGGTATAGCTATGAATTTAGTGAAGCTCGACAGATCACGTTGAGAAAGTAAGGTTTTTATACTTCTTCTTCTTCTTCTTCTTCTTCTTCTGGATAATCATTCAAAAACGAGGTGTGTACAGTATGGGTAACAAAAGAAATGGTATGTTTGTTTCGTTAGTTTTGTTGGTGGTAGCGTTGTTTGTCGTATCGTGTTCTCCGCAGTTGGATCCTGAAGGAAATCCACTTCCGAAAGAAGCGCTTGCTGGTCAAGCGGTGTATGTGAAATTATCGTATGCTCAACTAGGACAAGGAATCACTTTACATGAGGGATACAATAAATTTACACTCGGTACTGATGGTGGTCCAGTAAAAGCGACTGATTTTTTCAAGAGCATCGAATCTGATCTTAATATGGTGTTTACTCCCCAGAAAGAAGCCTACGTTCCTGGTAAGACTGCGGTAACAAATCCTTACATTAAAACATACCCTACGTGGTTGGAAACGATCTCTCCAGGGAAGACGTATCTTGTATATATCAAGCAGGATAGTCTGCCTGCGGTCAAGACAGTGCTGTTAAAGTATCCTGCCTCTGCAGCAGGTAGTTCTCCGCAGCAAGCAGGCGTGCTTTGTGACGATCCAGACAAGACGTATAATACGTATGGAACTGCTCCTGGTGCAATCCTTAATTGGGGTTCATTCGATCAAAAAACAGTCGTGAGTGAAATTGACGCTCAAACTAAAAAAGTCCTGAAGCAATCTCCTCTTGATTATTGCGAGGGCACCAAATTTGTTCATGAGTATAACTGTGTCACGGCTAGTTCTTTTGGGGAACTGAAGCAGGCATGTCCTGAAGGGAAAGGCTGTAAAGACGGCGCTTGCACGACTTGCACACCGGGATTGGTAAATGAGACTAAGTGTGTTAAGAGTAAGTATGGAGCTACTTTTGCTGTTCAGGGACAGCAGGCAGCAAATTGTAGTGTGACGTTTAATGAGAAACCCGATTGGGGCCAGAAAGGTGTTACGTGGTGTGCCGTTTCCTGTGTTGATGGGAAAGGCTGTTGCACTATTACTTTAAAACAAAGTTGGTGTGAAGGTTCAACTCTTTACAATACGACGGTAAACAGTTGTACGGGGGAAGTTTCTCAACCGAAAGCGTCAGATTGTAGTTTAGCCTCTACGTGGTCAAATGTTAAGTCCCCCAAGACTTGTGGTGTCAAGAATAATGTCGCAGGCTGTTACGAAGCTTGTACACCGGGCGAGCTCATAGTCAAGTGCGGAAGCAGTTCATGGAACTATGGGAACTATACCTGTGACGCTAGCGGATTTGGATTTAATTATGGATC
>JACQNF010000014.1 GCA_016203215.1 Candidatus Woesearchaeota archaeon | reverse complement strand
CACTGCGAGAGCGGCACACATTCTGCGGCCGGCGGTGACTTTTTCGAGATTTTCTACAGAGCCATCGCTACCGAAGTTATTATAAATCACTCGCTCAAATGAAGAAGTTTAACAATGGAACATCTCATCATCCTTGGAACAGGTATCGCCGGTTGCACAGCCGCAATCTATGCGGCGAGAGCAAACTTGCGCCCCCTTTTGATCTCTGGCCCAGAAGACGGCGGCCAATTGACGTTGACGACTGATGTCGAAAATTTTCCTGGTTTTCCAGAGGGAGTGAAAGGGCCGGAGTTAGTCCAGCTCTGCAAAAAACAAGCAGAACGTTTTGGTGCACGGTTTATGGTTGACATCGTTGAGCGTTGTGTCAAAACAGGAGCGGGTTTTGACTTATATTTGGTCAGTGGTGAGAAACTTCAAACAAGAGCACTGATCGTGGCCACAGGGGCATCAGCGCGCTGGTTGGGGATTCCGTCCGAAGAGAAGTATAAAGGAAGGGGCGTGACGACCTGTGCGACGTGCGATGGTGCATTATACAAGAACAAAGAAGTCATCGTCGTTGGCGGTGGCGATTCAGCGATGGAAGAATCAACGTTCTTAACCAAATTTGCGTCGAAAGTAACGATTGTTCATCGTCGTGATTCATTTAAAGCATCCCTTATTATGCAGGAACGGGTTTTAAAGAATTCTCGGATCTCAGTGATCTGGAATGCTGAAGTGGTGGATGTGCTTGGAGATGGAAAGCGTGTAACGGGCGTTAAGTTAAAAGATACAAAAAATGGTAAGATCACAGATTTCGCGTGCGACGGGGTGTTCTTGGCGATCGGTCACGTGCCGAATACCTCTTTTTTGAACGGCTTGGCAAATATTGATGATTTAGGATACATTAAAGCAGACAAGAATATGCACACTGCCGTAGAAGGTCTTTTTGTTGCCGGCGATGTTCAAGATCGGCGATTTCGGCAGGCGATTACTGCGGCGGGCTCAGGCTGTATGGCCGCGATGGAAGCAGAAAAGTATCTCGCCGAGAAAGGGGCGCACTAAATTTTCTTTGCGCATATTAAGTTCGCGACGACGATTAACTGTTGTTAAGAGGCAAACGTAGTTGGACAATTATATATTGGCCTTGCCTGCCGCAACGGCAAACTTAATCCCCATTTTTCTCTTTGCTTTTTATAATCTCAAACAGTGTTTCCACATCAATTTCAAGCATTGTGAGGGGCATGGTTATCCCCCACGATGAAAGCACTTCTGGGGAAATTTCGCCGATAAGACCGAGATCTTTTCCTTGACAGACGATTGTCCCTACGCGGCCACGGATAAAACTGTTGTGTTCTTTCTCCACAATGGAGAATTTTTTTCCAACGGCGGTAAAGATGACATCGAGGGCTTGTCGAATCTCAGTGAAATCTGTCTTCTCGTGACAAAAGGCGACGGCGCAATGTTCTTTCTCTTCAATCCCCGTTTCTGTTTTTGTATTCCGAAAAAAAGTCCTGCCGATCTCAAATAGATTTTGGGGATATTCGTAATGTTGATTATCTCTCAAGACTCGGATCAACGATGGCAGAAGCCACTGTCGAAGATGATTATGGTCTCCCAGCGCATTTTTCAAAGGAATTGCCGTATTCTGGGAAAGGTGCATCTTGTCTACTGCTTCTTCTTTGGGGAGGAGATGGTAATTTTTAACCTCCAAGAGTTGTAATCCCACGAGCGTTTCACGCAACTTCCTGCTAAAGACTTCAAGAGGATGCTCTTCACCAATTGTAGCAACGTTAGGGATTGTTTCTGTGAAATTCTCATAACCGTACGCGATCGCAATATCTTCTGCGAGATCTGCCTGATGGATGATATCTGCGCGGTAGGAAGGAACAAGCACAGCCCCCCTTTCCCAACCGTAGCCCATGCGTTCAAGGAGCGCCGTCAATTCTTTCTCCTTCAGTGCAAGACCGAGAACTTTATTGATGTATTCTTTGTCTAGATTCATCCTTCGTGGCTCAAGACGAGGAGTAATGACCATCTTCTCTGGGTAGACCACTTCTACACTGGAAATTTTTCCACCCATGTCGGCAAGAGCAGTGGTGATGATGTTCAACGCCACTTCTACGTTCTGCTGGTCGGTCCCTGTGCACTCGATGAAGACTTTTGTTGTTTTTTCGTCAACTTTTCCCGTATCCTCAGAATTCGTGAACGGAAGCATCGACAAAATGTTATCCTTCGCATCGATAAAAAAAGGATAAAGTGTCCACTCTTTCGTCAGGTGGTGATACATCTTTCCTTTGGGATGGAATTCCAGGACTTCAGAAGCGGCAATCTCTTCTGTAAATCCGAGTGGTTTGAATTTCACGGTTCTCGGATCACAGGCAGTATATGAAAGGGGAAAGGTGATATGGTTCAGCGGATAGATGCCGTACGCTGATTTTTTGCGGTTTCTTCCGTGCGTCGTCGCCAACTTCTCCTGCAGCTGTATCATTTGACGGACACGTTCGTCATCCAAGACAAGATCCTTGACAATCGCACAGGCGGTGTATGGACGCATCGTGACAGACTGATCTACGATGACTTTGCAACCACTTTCCTTGATGGGGTACGTTTGTAAACCGGTCTTGACGCCGATGAATGAGCTTAATGCACGTGCAAATCCTTGCTCTGAGAGCATATCTGGCCGATTCGGGAAAATCTCAACCTGAATTTCACCGTTTTCGATCCCCTCTAAGTCCGTCCCGAGCATACTAATCCGGTCCTTGAGTTCTTCCAGAGGAAGAATCTTCCCCACGAGTTGTTCTAATATTTTCTGATTGATGGTGATTGTCGGCATGTGTCTTTTCCCTTTTCGTCGCTCTGTTTTTGTACGCTCTTGTCTAGTCTATTTGAGCCAGAGTTTCATCTCTCGTAGCTGTTTGACATCATTCTTATAGAGTTCTCGGATATCCGCAATCTTCCAGTACTCTGCGATAATCCTTGCCATTCCCTGTCCCCAGGCGAGAACGGGGCATTCGAAACCAAGTAATGGTTTTACTACTTCTGGACGGAATATTCCCGCTCCTCCTAATTCGACCCATTGTTTCTTGATTGGATGAAAGACATCAACTTCCAGGGATGGTTCTGTATACGGAAAATGTGCTGGCCTCATTCTTACGGCAGTGTAGCCCATCTTCTTGTAAAATTGGGTTAAGTATCCTTTGAGGTGCTTCAGATTTGCATTTGGATCGACAACAATTCCTTCAACTTGGTAGAATTCAAAGAGATGCTTCCAGTCTAATGCTTCGTTTCGAAACACTCTTCCGACGGCAAAAAACTTTGCGGGCAGATCTTCTTTTTTTAGATGGGAGAGAGTTTGTGCTGAGAGTACGGTTGTATGTGTCCGTAAGAGGATCTGTTTCGTTTCGTGTTCCGAAAACGTGTACCTCCATCCGGCACTTCCCGTGTCTCCTCCAGATTCATGCACTTCTTTGATTTTTTTCCAGAGCGGAGGGAGTTTTGCTTCCCCGTCGAGGTAGAACGTATCCTGCATTTCACGAGCGGGATGATCTTGGGGTACAAAGAGTGCATCGAGATCCCAGAATGCGGATTGAACATAATTTCCCGTCATCTCTTTAAATCCGAGATCCAACCAGATCTGCTTGATGTACTCTAATGCTTCCGTGTCAATGTGTTTTTTTCCAGGATGAGTTTTTGGAACATTAATCTCTACATCGTACGCACGAAATGTTTTATCTTTCCAGTTACCCGTTTTGAGCATCCCGGGGGTAAGCCGATTCACTACCTCAGCGCTGAGATCTTCCTGCAGTACTTCTTTTCCCTGCGGAAGGAGGGAGACTGTCACTTTTTTCTCTTCTTTGATAATGAGAAAATCTTTCCGTCGCCGTAGTTCCTCAACTATCTGTCGATCGTGTATTTCATCGAATTCTTTCGGAAATGTATGAAGAAGGAACTGTTCTTCTTGTAGTTCAGCGACACGTAATCTCTTTCCTTCCTCTGTTATCTTGCAGGAAAATCCTTCTTGTTGAGAGATTTCAACCGCGCTCTTTCGTTTTAGCAGGCCAACGCAGGCCGTCGCTTCCTCACGACTTAGTTTTGCTTTCTTACTGATGATACTAAGGCTCTTGAAACTATCATCTAGAACTTTCAGAAATTTTTTCTCAGGAAGACCATCTTTTTTATAGGCCTGGCCGTTCTTTTCGAGATGAATCACTTTCTTCTTTTCTATCTGGATGGTAAGTACATCTTTGTTTTCTAACCATTGCAGGGCGCGCATGACTTCTACTTCGGTCAATTTTGCAGCCTTGGCGATACTGCTAAGTTCCAGATGCCGTGCTAGCACGGGAAGTACTTGTCGTTCTAACGGATGAAGTTTTGCAATTAATCCAGCCAGGCCATCCATGGAAGAAATAATGAGACACGATTTATAAAACTATACTATGCAATGGCTTTGTAGACAAGAACTTTAAAAAAGAAAAGAATTAACTCACCACTCTTCACTTCGTGTTCCAGAAGTGCTCAAACACCTGGTCCATCGAACTGCTGAAATATGGTGTCTTGACCCAGATTCCAAGATCATACGACGGATGCACTTCTTTGTCGTCGATGGTCATAAAGACAATATCCTTTCCATCGACCGTGACAAACCGTGAAGTCACTTTGCTGTTGTGTTTTACTTCAACAAAGCTCTTAATTATTTCGTATGCGTCCTTATTCTCTTTCGTCATCGGAGCCGCAATGCGGATTTTCACGCCGCGGCGTTTTGCTTTCTCAAAAGAACTTTTTAGCCCTTCTACCTTCCGGATAAAACCAGTGTCTGATGTCATGATGTTCACACTATCCTTAGCGTTCTTGATCAAGAGATCAAGGTGGTTGTATAAATTGCTTCTGCCGCGGAGACAGCCGCTCATTTCAGAGGGGTCAACAAGATTTATTCCCTGGGTATGCAAAGTTTCTAATTCCGCAAGAAGAGGTGAATTCTTAACAGTATCCAAGCGCTTGACTTTTTCTTGCGCCTCGACAGTCATGTTTTTCTTCACACGGTCGACGACTTCGCTCGGTGGGATGGCAATATACTTGATCGGTTTGCCAAGTTTCATTACAACAAAGCCTTTTTTCTCCAACGATTCGAGAACATCGTAACTTCGCGATCGAGGAACGTCTGCAATGTCAGAGAGCTCACCCGCTGTCGAAACACCTCGTGATAGAAGCGCAGCCCACAACTTTACTTCATAAAGATTCAAATCAAAATATCGTCGTAATTTCCCGAGCAATTCATCTTTTACAATCATACAAAACCCCCTCCTTTTTCACGAGCGTGAAATGATATGAAAACCTTTTTTTTCAGTTTTCGCTACTCTTCCATCACTAAGATTAACTACTATTAAAAGGTTGTGGTTTTG